>JAGWIC010000035.1 GCA_028866435.1 Lysobacteraceae bacterium
CTCAACGTGTACGACAACATCGAGGTGCCGCTGCGCTACCGCGGCATGAAGGCCGCCGAGCGCAAGCAGCGGATCATGGATGCGCTCGAACGGGTCGGCCTGTCCTCGCGCGCCAGGCACTACCCGGCCGAACTCTCCGGCGGCCAGCAGCAGCGCGTGGCGATCGCCCGCGCGCTGGCCGGCAGCCCGCGCCTGCTGCTGGCGGACGAGCCGACCGGCAACCTCGACACCCAGATGGCCCGCGGCGTGCTCGAACTGCTGGAGGAGATCCACCGTGGCGGCGCCACCATCGTGATGGTCACCCACGACCCGGAACTGGCCGCGCGCGCGCAGCGCAACGTGCACATCATCGACGGCCAGGTGGTGGACCTGGCCGAGGAGCCGCGCTTCCACGCGCACGCCGCCGAAGCCATGCACGAGCATCGCTGATGCCATGTGGAATCGACTGTAGGAGCGCGCTCGCGCGCGATGCTCTTGCTCGCCATGCCTGCCGAAAAGCATTGCGCGCGAGCGCGCTCCTACGACAGCTGCTGCTGCACCAGGCGTCCGTTGCGATGCCTTACCGGTGACCAACCCAAGGAACCACGCATGTTCAGCTACTACCTCGAACTGGCCCTGCGCAGCCTGAAACGCAGCCCCGGACTGACGGCGCTGATGGTCCTGACCATCGGCTTCGGCGTGGCCGCCTCGATGACCACGTACTCGGTATTCCGCGCCGTGTCGGGCGATCCGATTCCGTGGAAGTCGGCCAAGCTGTTCGTGCCGCAGATCGACATGTGGGGGCCTGCCGGCAAGGGCAGCGACCCCACCGATCCGCATTACGGCGATCCACCCAATGCGCTCGATTACACCGACGCGGTGGCGCTGATGCGCGATCACCGCGCCACGCTGCAGTCGGCGATGTACATGATCTCGCCGTCGGTGGTGCCGCAGCAGGCCGGCAAGCATCCGATCAATGCCGGCGGCCACGCGGTCTACAGCGAGTTCTTCCCGATGGTGGACGCGCCGTTCGAATACGGCAGCGGCTGGAGCGCGGCCGACGACGCCCGCCGCGCCCAGGTCGTGGTGATCGGCGACAAGCTCAACGACAAGGTCTTCGGCGGCGGCAACAGCGTCGGCAAGACGCTGGACATCGAAGGCCGGGATTATCGCGTGGTCGGCGTGCTCGGCGACTGGCATCCGCATCCGATGTTCTACGACGTGGTCAATACCGGCGGCTTCTACATGAGCGGCGAGGACCTGATGCTGCCGTTCAACACCGCGATCGCGGCGGGTATGCCCAACCAGGGCAGCACCAACTGCTCCGAGATGCCGCGGGAGTCCGGCTTCGTGGGACTGCAGCATTCCAGCTGCATCTGGGTCACCTACATGGCGCAACTCGACGATGCGGCGGCGGTGCAGCGCTACCGGAACTACCTGGACGGCTTCGCGCGGCAGCGCTACCCGCAATGGGCGCCCAATACCCGCCTGCAGGATCTGATGAGCTGGCTGGACTACGAGCACGTGGTGCCGAGCGACACCCGGGTGTCGCTGCTCGTCGCGTTGGGGCTGCTGATCGTGTGCCTGGTCAATACCGCGGGCCTGCTATTGGCGAAGTTCCTGCGCCGCAGCGGCGAGATCGGCGTGCGCCGCGCCTTGGGCGCGCCGCGCCTGGCGATCCATGCGCAGTTCCTCACCGAGGCCGGGGTGATCGGGCTGGCCGGCGGCGTGCTCGGGCTGTTGCTCACCGGCGTCGGCGTGGCCGGCGTCGGGCTGGTGATGCCGAAGGACATCGCCGCGCTGGCGCACCTGGACACCTCGCTGCTGCTCACCACGTTGTCCGTGGCGGTGGTCGCCAGCCTGCTGGCGGCGCTGTATCCGACGTTCCGGGCGTCGCGGGTGCAGCCGGCGTGGCAGCTGAAATCGAATTAGAACCCGCCGTCATACCCGCTTTCGGGAAATGACGAACCAGGAGAACATGACATGACCCTGCACCCCATCCTCGCCGCCTTGCGCCGCCACAAGGCCGGCGTGGTGCTGATTGCGCTGCAGATCGCGTTGACGCTGGCGATCGTGTGCAATGCGATCTTCATCATCGGCAACCGGGTCCAGCGCATCCAGCGCCCCACCGGCATGGACGAGAAGAACCTGTTCATGGTGACCCAGCTGTGGGTCGGTGCGCCGACCGGCGACGACAAGGCCTCGATCGACAAGCTCGACGCGATGCAGCGCACCGACGTGCAGACCCTGCGCGGCCTGCCCGACGTGGAGTCTGCGATCGCCATCAACTCGTTGCCGCTGACCAACAGCACCTGGAGCGGCGGCATCGACCTGAAACCGGCGCAGCCACACCCGACCGCGCACGCCGCGAACTATTTCGGCGACGAGCAGATGATCCACACACTCGGGCTGCGCCTGGTCGCCGGGCGCAATTTCACTGCCGGCGACGTGCATCACATGGGCATGCGCGGGCAGGACGTGCCGCCGCTGGTGATCGTCACCAGGGCGCTGGCCGACACGCTGTTTCCGGGCGGCAACGCGGTCGGCAAGTCCATCTACATGGATCACAAAACGCCGAGCACCATCGTCGGCGTGGTCGCGCGCCTGCAGGTGCCGAGCGTGGACCGGTGGGCCAGCGGCTTCACCTGGAACTCGGTGCTGATTCCGACCCGGCTGGACGGAAATTTTTCGCGCTACGCGGTGCGTGCCAGGCCGGGTCGCATGGATGCCGCGATGAAGGAGGCGCGCGCGGCGCTGTTCGCCGCCAACCCGATGCGGGTGATCGGGGACGATGCCGACAGCAACGGCGTCAGGTCGTTCGCCGACATCCGCGAACATGCCTACCGCGCCGACCTCGGCATGGCGATCCTGATGGGCGTGATCTGCCTGATCCTGCTCGCCGTCACCGCCGCCGGCATCGTGGGGCTGACCAGCTTCTGGGTCGGCCAGCGGCACAAGCAGATCGGCGTGCGCCGCGCGCTGGGCGCACGCAAGATCGACATCCTGCGTTACTTCCAGACCGAGAACCTGCTGATCGCCGGCGGTGGCGCGGTGCTCGGCGTGGTGCTGGCGCTCGGCCTCAACCTGCTGCTGATGCGGCACTTCGCGATGGCCCGCCTGCCGGTCGCCTACGTGCTGGCCGGCGTCGCCGCGGTACTGGCGCTGGGGCAGGGCGCGGTGTTCGTGCCCGCGCGCCGCGCCTCCAATGTGCCGCCGGTGGTGGCGACAAGGTCGGTATGAGAAACGGATACCCGTAGGAGCGCGCTTGCGCGCGGTGCTTCCCGCGCAGGTTCATCGACGGGAGCATCGCGCGCAAGCGCGCTCCTGCGGGATACAGGGATTCAAGGAGCCACGACATGTTCGCCTACTACCTCGACCTGGCCTTGCGCAGCCTGAAGCGCAACAAGGTGCTTACCGCGCTGATGGTGCTGGCGATCGCCGTCGGCATCGGCGCGTCGATGACCACGTTGACGGTGGTGCATCTGCTGTCCGGCGATCCGTTGCCCGGGAAAAGTGGGGTGCTGTATTTCCCGCAGGTCGATCCGGAAACGCCCGCCTCGGCACGTCAATCCGAACCATATCCGGCGATGGATTTTCGCTCGGCGGTCGATCTGTGGAGCGCGCACCGCGCCGATCGCCAGGCGATCCTCACCAGCAGCCCCGTCAAGGTGCGCTTGCCGGACAGCGGGCAGCCGCCATTGATGCTTTCCATGCTTTCCGCCTCGGCGGACTTCTTCCCGATGTTCGACGTGCCGTTCCAGTACGGGTCCGGTTGGAGTGCGAACGACGACGCGAGCCATGCGCGCGTGGCGGTAATCACCACCGACCTCAATCAGAAGCTGTTCGGCGGCACCAATAGTGTGGGCCGCATCCTGCGGATACGCGGCACCGACATGCGCATCATTGGCGTGCTCAGGCCGTGGCGACCCACGCCGCTGTTCTACGACCCATGGAGCCAGAACTTCAGCAAGACGGAGGATGTTTTCGCTCCCTTCACCAGCAGCCTGGAAATCAACAAGGGCAACTTCCTGCCCTACACCTGCTGGCACGTACCGAAGGATCCGCGCGATATGGAGCATTCGGATTGCGTGTGGGTATGGCTGTGGCTGGAGCTGGACAGCCCCGCCAAGGCACGCGACTACGCTCGCTTTCTGGACGATTACGCGAATACGCAAAAGTCGCTGGGGCGGTTTGCCGTAGGCAGCGAGCATGTGCGACTGCGTAACCTGATGGCATGGCTGACTGCGCGCGGTCAGGTGCCCGGCGACGTGCGCCTGCAGGCGTGGCTGGCGTCAGCGTTCCTGGCCATTTGCCTGTTCAACGCGGTTGGCCTGTTGCTGGCGAAGTTCCTGCGCCGCAGCGGCGAGATCGGGGTGCGCCGCGCGCTTGGCGCCAGTCGCGGAGCGATTTTTTCGCAGTGCCTGGTGGAGGCCGGCGTTATCGGTTTGCTAGGCGGCATCGGCGGCTGGCTGCTGACCCTGGCGGGCCTGTGGCTGGTACGGCGGCAGCCGGTGGACTATGCCCATCTGGCGCATCTGGACACCGCCATGTTCTTGACCACCTTCGTGGTGGCGGTTGGCGCAAGCCTGCTCGCCGGGCTGATACCCGCGTTGCGCGCCAGTCGCGTGGTTCCCAGCTGGCAACTCAAGGCACTGTGAGGAGGCCGGCCATGCAGATCAAACCCATACTTGCGGCGTTGCGTCGTCACCGGCTGGCCACCTTGCTGATCGCAATGGAAATAGCGCTGGCTTGCGCCGTGCTCTGTAACGCCTGCTTTCTGGTGGCGCGGCGCTGGGCCATGATCCACACGAACAGCGGTGTCGACGAAACTTCGTTGGCGGTATTGACGATCAATGGCTTCGACCCCAACCAGGCGGGGGACGTCAACGCACGCATGGTGGCTGGCCTGCAGGCCATCCCGGGCGTGCAATCGGCCACCCTGATCAATCAGGTGCCGTTCGGGCCGCAGGCCGGCGCGGCGGGCGTTTCGCATGATCCGAACAGTTTCGAGAACCTGATCGGCGTGGTGGATTTCGTGTTGGGCGGCCCAGGCACGTTCGAGGCGCTGGGTTTGAAGCTGGTTGCCGGGCGCTTGCCAAAACCCGACGACTACCAGCCCGCCACCAGCTTCGTTCCCAATGATGCGCAGGTGCTGGTCACCCGCGCGCTGGCTGCGCACGCATGGCCTGGCGAAAACCCGCTGGGCAAGGATTTCTGGTGCGACAAGTTCCACTTCCGCGTCATCGGCGTGGTGGACCACCTCGCCCGCGCACAGCCGCACGACTACAACATGTCGCAGGCAGAGTGGACAGTGTTCACGCCGACCGCGCCGGGCGGCACCTTGTCCGGTACCTATCTGCTGCGGGCCAGGCCGCAAGACGTACAGCGCGTGCTGCAAGCCGCGCGTGCCGCCGTGCAAAAAATCGCCCCCGACGTGGTGCTGGACCGGGAAAACAGCCGGACGCTGAGCGACCTGCGCGCGAGCTACTTCAAGACCGACCGCATCATGATCAGCCTCCTGCTCGGCGTGGTCGCCCTGATGCTTGGCGTCACCGCGCTCGGCATCGTCGGCCTCACCAGCTTCTGGGTGGCGCAGCGGCGCAAGCAGATCGGCATACGCCGCGCGATCGGCGCGACGCGCGGCGACATCCTGCGCTATTTCCAGACCGAGAATTTCCTGATCGTCACGTTCGGCATCGCGCTCGGCATGCTGTTGGCCTTCGTGCTCAACGCGGTGTTGATGAAGTTCTACGAGTTGCCGCACCTGCCGCTGTACTACCTGCCGATCGGCGCCGTCGCGCTGTGGACGCTGGGGCAACTGGCGGTGCTGGGACCGGCGCTGCGCGCGGCGGCGGTGCCGCCGGTGGTGGCGACACGGTCCGTGTGATTTTTCCAAGGTGCGCGGGAAACCGCCGCCAATCGTTGACCCTGATGGAGTGATGGATGAAGAAGATTCGACAGGCAATCGGCACCATGCTTGCGGCGGCCATGCTCGCGGCGGCGGGCGCTGCGGGGGCCAGCCCGGCGCAACACGATGCCGCGCACTGGATGACGCGTGCCAAGGTCGCCGGGATCATTGCCGACAACCAGAAGATCGTCTCGCCGAACGGCATCCAGCAACAGCTCAAGCTGCACATCGACGGCATCGACCAGTGGCTGACGATACGCGGCCGCGACCTGCGCAATCCGGTGCTGCTGGTGCTGCACGGCGGCCCGGCCTCGCCGGACATGCCGCAGGCCTGGACCTTCGAGTCGCCGTGGCAGGACTACTTCACCGTGGTCGAATGGGACCAGCGCGGCGCGGGCAAGACCTACGCCGCCAACAGCGAGGCGCAGATGGCGCCCGGCATGAGCATCGACGGCATGACCGACGACGCGGCGAAGGTCGCCGAGTACCTGCGCCAGCGCTTCCACAAGCGGAAGATCTTCGTGATGGGGCATTCCTGGGGCAGCGTGCTGGGCGTGGAACTGGCGCAGCGCCATCCGGACTGGTTCTACGCCTACGTCAGCGTGGGCCAGATCGTGAACATGCGCCGGAACGAGGAGGACGGCTACGCCTTCGCCCTGCGCGAGGCCAGGGCGCACGGCAATGCCGCCGCCGTGCGCGAGCTGGAAGCGATCGCGCCTTATCCGGGGCCGAAGGACATCACCCTCGAGCAGATCGGCGTGCGCGACAAGTGGGAGATGTACTACGGCGGCCTCGCCTGGGGGCGCCGGGACTACCAGTTCGCCGCGGACACCTGGAGCCTGTCGCCGGACTACCGCGAAAGCGACCTGCACGCCATCGACAAGGGCAGCCTGTTCTCGCTGCAGCACCTGCTCAAGCCGCTGCTGGCGGTGGATTTCGACCACACCACCCGGTTCGGCTGCCCGGTGGTCATGTTCATCGGCGCGCACGACAACACCACCTCGCACGTGCTGGCCGAGCAGTGGTTCGACCGGCTGCAGGCGCCGTCGAAGCGCCTGGTGGTGTTCGCCGACTCGGCGCACATGATCATGCTGGAGCAGCCCGGCCGCTTCCTGGTCCACCTGGTGGACGACGTGCTGCCGTATGCGCAGAAGGCAGGCGATGCGGCGCCGGCCGAAGCGGAGCGCGACCGCTGATCCTGGCGATGCCGCCGTGATGCCGGGGCATCACGGCGGCGGTCGGGGAGTCTTGGGGCATGCAGACGCAAGGGCCAACCATGTTCAGCTATTACCTGAATCTCGCGCTGCGCAGCCTACGGCGCACGCCCATCCTCACCGCGCTGATGGTGCTGGCGATCGCGCTGGGCATCGGCGCGTCGATGACCACGCTCACCGTGCTGCACGTGCTGTCGGGCGATCCGCTTCCTGGGCGCAGTTCGTCGCTGTATTACCCGCAGATCGATCCGCGCGACGACACCGGCTATGTGCCCGGCAAGTCGCAGCCGATGGACCAGGTCAGCTGGATCGACGGCATGAACCTGCTGCAGGCCAAGCGGGCGGATGATCAGGCGCTGATGACAGGCGGTTCGGTCGCCATCCAGCCGGCGCAGGCCGGCCTCGATCCGTTCTACCAGACGGCGCGCTACACCACGGCCGGATTTTTCCCCATGTTCGGTGTGCCGTTCCGCTACGGCCGTGCCTGGGGTGCCGCGGAGGATGCCGCCAGCGCGCGGGTGGTGGTGATCAGCAGCAAGCTCAACGACAAGCTGTATGGCGGCGGCGACAGCACCGGACGCATGCTGCGCCTGGAAGGTCAGGCCCTGCGCATCGTCGGCGTGCTTGGCGACTGGCGGCCGAATCCGCATTTCTACGACCTCGATGTCAGGAACTACGGCGACAGCGAAGGCGTCTACCTGCCGCTGTCCACCTCCCAGGATCTGCATCTGGCGCATCTGGGCGGCTCCGATTGCTGGGGCAATGGCGGGGGCGGCGTCACTCCCTCGCATACGGCGCCCTGCGTATGGCTGCAGTTCTGGGTGCAACTGGACACGCCGGCCAGGGCCGCTGCCTACAGGGCGTTCCTGATCCACTATTCGCAGGAGCAGGAATCGCTGGGACGCTTCATGCGCCCGCCGAACGTGCGCTTGCGCAACCTGATGCAGTGGCTGGACCACAAGCAGGTCGTGCCTGGTGACGTGCAACTGCAGACATGGCTGGCGCTCGGCTTCCTGCTGGTATGCCTGGTCAACACGGTAGGGTTGATGCTGGCGAAGTTCATGCGCCGCGCAGCGGAGTTGGGCGTGCGGCGAGCCCTTGGCGCATCGAAAAGCGCGCTGTTTGCGCAATTGCTGGTGGAGTCGGGCGTGCTCGGTCTCGCCGGTGGCGTGGGCGGCCTGCTGCTGGCTTGCCTCGGGCTGTGGCTGGTGCGTCGGCAGCCGGCGGATTACGCCTCGCTGGCGCATCTGGATGGCTCGATGCTGGCGACGACCTTCCTGCTGGCGGTGGGCGCGAGTCTGCTGGCCGGCGTGCTGCCGGCCTGGAGTGCCTGCCAGATCGCGCCGGGCCTGCAACTGAAGACGCTTTAGTGCGCTATTCCCGCGCGTGACAGCGGCCATCCGTGGCCGCACTCCTCACCAGAGCCCCCATTCATGGACATCCTTCCCATTCTCTCGACGCTGCGCCGGCACAAGATCACCGCATGGCTGCTGATCCTGGAGATCGCGCTGACCTGCGCCATCGTGTGCAACGCGGTGTTCCTGATCCATCAACGCCTGCAACGGATGGACATTCCCAGCGGCATCGCCGAGCGCGAACTGCTGCAGATCAAGCTTGCCTACATCGGCGACCGGCCGGATGCCTATGCGCAGGCGCAATCCGACCTGGCGACGCTGCGGCAGATCCCCGGGGTGCAGGCGGTGGCGCTGGTGAACCAGCTGCCCCTCAGTGGCCATGACATGTCCAACAGCGGCCTCAAGCTGCGCGCCAACCAACCGGACAACACGCTTGAAGTCGCCAGTTACTACGGCCAGGACTTGCTGGCTACGCTGGGGGTAAGGCTGGTTTCGGGGCGCGATTTTCGGCCCGGCGAGCTGCTCGATCTGAAGACGGTCATGCCGGCGCTGCACGGCAACGAGATGAAGGATCTGCCGCATACCGTGATCGTCGATCAAGCCGTCGCCGCGCGCCTGTGGCCGGGCCGGGACGCGCTGGGCCAGACGATCTACGTAGGCAACGACATACCCTTGCGGGTGGTCGGCGTGAGTGCCTCGCTGGCACGGCCAGACGACCTGCAGCAGGGGGCCCAGTACAGCATCGTTTATCCGATCCGCCTGACCGCGGCGGAAGGCGGAAGCTACGTGATCCGTACCGCGCCGCAGGATCGCCAGCAGGTGCTGAAATCCGCTCTGGCCGCGCTCAAGCGCCTCGATCCCAATCGCATCGTGCTGGGGCACGGCACGTACGGCGACCTGCGCCACGCGTTCTTCCGGGACGACCGGGCGATGGCCGGCATCCTCACCGGCGTGATCGTGGCCCTGCTCACGGTGACCGCGCTGGGCATCGTCGGCCTGGCCAGCTTCTGGGTGGGGCAGCGCCGCCGCGCCATCGGCGTGCGCCGCGCGCTGGGTGCCACCCGCGGCGACATCCTGCGCTACTTCCAGACCGAGAACTTCCTGCTCGCCACGTTCGGCATCGTGCTCGGCATGGTGCTGGCCTACGGCATCAACCTGTCTCTCATGCTGCACTACGAACTGCCGCGGCTGCCGGCGATCTATTTGCCGGTCGGTGCTATAGCGCTGTGGCTGCTCGGCCAGTTGGCGGTACTCGGACCGGCGCTGCGCGCCGCGGCGGTGCCGCCGGTGGTGGCGACCCGCAGCGTGTGAGCGACGGATGCCGGTAGGAGCGCGCCGGCGCGCGATGCTCTCCCCCCAGGACGGGCAACCAGCGCATCGCCCGCGAGCGGGCTCCCGCAGGACAACGGGCTTGCGGGATGGCATGCCTGGTTCGATAGTCATGGCAACCTTTGCGCCCGGAGCGGCATCCATGTCCACATGTGCAGGAAGAAGATGACCCGAACGATCCTGATCATCGACGACAACCCGGCGGTCGGCGAGGCGCTGTCGCTGGCCTTGTCGCTGCACGAGATACGGCCGCTGACCGCGCTGACGCCGGACGAGGGGCTCGCGCTGCTGGAGGGCGAGAACGTCGACGTGGTGATCCAGGACATGAACTTCACCGCCGACACCACCTCGGGCGAGGAGGGCGTGGCACTGTTCCGGGCGATCCGCCAGCGCCATCCGGACCTGCCCGTCATCCTGCTCACCGCGTGGACGCACCTGGAAACCGCGGTGGAGCTGGTCAAGGCCGGCGCCGCCGATTACCTGGCCAAGCCCTGGGACGACAACAAGCTGCTGGCCACGGTGGAAAACCTGCTGGAGCTGTCCGAATCCAGCCGCGAGATCAGTCGCAGCCGGCGCGAACGACGGCTGCGGCGCGAACAGCTGCAGCGCAAGTACGCGCTGGACGGCTTGGTGTTCGCTTCCGAGGCGATGGCGCGCACGCTGGACCTGGCCTGCCAGATCGCCCGTGCCGACGTGTCGGTGCTGATCACCGGCCCCAACGGCTCCGGCAAGGAGCGCATCGCCACGATCATGCATGCGAATTCGGCGGTGAAGCGCGGCCCGTTCGTGGCGGTCAATTGCGGCGCGCTGCCGGGCGAGCTGATCGAGGCGGAGCTTTTTGGCGCCGATGCCGGTGCCTACACCGGCGCCAACAAGGCGCGCGAGGGGCGCTTCGAGCTGGCCGACGGCGGCACCCTGTTCCTCGACGAAATCGCCAACCTGCCGTTGCCGGGGCAGATGAAGCTGCTGCGCGTGCTGGAAACCGGCCAGTTCGAGCGGCTCGGCTCCGCCCGCACCCGCCAGGTCAAGGTGCGCGTGCTCAGCGCCACCAATGCCGACCTCAAGGCGATGATCCGCGCCGGCAGCTTCCGCGAGGACCTGTATTACCGGCTCAACGTGATCGAGGTGAACCTGCCGCCGCTGGCCGAGCGCAACGACGACATCCTGCCGCTGGCCGAACACTTCCTGGACGGCCGTGGCGAACTGGGCGATGCCGCCCGCGAGGCCTTGCTGGGGTACCCCTGGCCGGGCAACGTGCGCGAGCTGAAGAACGCGATCGAGCGCGCCGCGCTGCTGGCCGGCGGTGGCCAGATCGGCCCGGAGCTGCTCAACCTGCCGCAACACGTGCCGGCGGCGACCCGCAACCTGGACGAGCCCAGTCGCGAGGCGGTCGAGGGCGCCCTGCACAAGGCCGATGGCGTGGTCAGCCGTGCCGCCCAGCAGCTGGGCTTGTCGCGGCAGGCACTGTACCGGCGCATGGAGCGCTATGGACTGGTCGTGTCCAATTGAGGCCGCCCGCTTGCCGCGCCGGCGCCGGCGTACAAAGATGCCGGCAGCCGTTTCGCCGGAGCACCGCCGTGGACTTTCCAGCTTTGCTGATCTCGCCGCGCAGGCGCTGCTCCGGTACCGTGGCAGCGCCGGTGTGGCTACGGCGCGATGGCGGATGGCGCCCGCCGGGTGCCTGGTGCGCGTGAGCGTAGCGGCGGACCGCGGGAGTCGTGCCTGATGTGGCGCTGGCTGCATTCGTTGCGCGCGCGCCTCAGCCTGCTGCTGTTCGCGGCGGGGGTGGCCGGCATGCTGATCTACGCCGGCGTCACCCAGTGGCCGTTGCCGCAGCTGCTGCGCTGGCTGGCGACCCCGCTGGCGGCGAAGGCCGATGCGGTGCCGGCGATGGCGCTGCACTTGGGCGTTTACGGCGCGCTGGGCCTCGGCTTCCTGTTGCTGGCGCTGGTGGCGGTGTGGCTGGCCGCGCGGGCGATGGCGCCGGTCAGTCGACTGCTGCGGGCGCTGGAGGGCGCGGTGGCCAGCTATCGCGATGGCGATTTCAGC
Organism: Lysobacteraceae bacterium; assembly: GCA_028866435.1. Taxonomy (GTDB): domain Bacteria; phylum Pseudomonadota; class Gammaproteobacteria; order Xanthomonadales; family Rhodanobacteraceae; genus Rhodanobacter. The sequence continues at coordinate 11,835 of JAGWIC010000035.1, forward strand.
TTTTCCATCGCGATCGACCGGCGCGACGAGCTGGGCGAGCTGATCCGCATGCACAACGCGCTGGGGCATACCCTGCGCGAGCAGCGCCAGCACCTGGTGCAGCGCGAGCTGCTGCTGGACACGGTGGTGCAGAACACGCCGGTGGCGCTGGTGCTGACCGATGCCGGCGGGCGCGTGGCCTACGCCAACATCGCCTCACGGCACTTGTTCAACGCCGGGCGCAGCCTGCTCGGGCTCGATTTCGCCGAGCTGCTGGCCGAGGCGCCGGAGGCGTTGCGGCGGGCAGTGCAGAGTGGCGAGGACGCCCTGCTCAGCGTCGAGATGGAGGGCAGCGAGGAGACCTTTCACCTGTCGCAGCGGGCCTTCCGCCTGCAGGGGCGTCCGCACCGGCTGCAGCTGTTCCGCCGCATGACGCGCGAGTTGTCGCGGCAGGAAGTGGCGACCTGGAAGCGGGTGATCCGGGTGATCAGCCACGAGCTCAACAACTCGCTGGCGCCGATTTCCTCATTGGCGCACTCCGGCGCGGAACTGGCCCGGCGCGGCGAGGCAGAACGGCTGCCCCAGGTGTTCGCCACCATCGGCGAGCGGGCCCGCCACCTGCACGGGTTCATCGCCGGCTATGCCAGCTTTGCCAAGTTGCCCGCGCCGCAGGCGAAACCGGTGGCATGGGAGCCCTTCCTGGAAGGCCTGGCACTCCACTGCGAATACCGGCTGGCGACGCCGGTGCCGCAGCGGCCGGGCCATTTCGATGCGGCGCAGATCGAGCAGGTGCTGATCAACCTGATCAAGAACGCGCACGAAGCCGGTGGCCCGGACGGGGAGGTCACCCTGGCGCTGCTGGCCGGTGCGCGCGAGCTGCGCATCGAGGTGGCCGATCGCGGCAGCGGCATGAGCGAGGCGGTTCTGGCGCAGGCGCTGCTGCCGTTCTATTCGACCAAGCGTTCCGGCACCGGCCTGGGCCTGGCCCTGGCGCGCGAGATCAGCGAGGCGCACGGCGGGCGCATCGTGCTGGCCAACCGCGAGGGCGGCGGCTTGCGGGTCAGCCTGCTGCTGCCGCAGGCGCCGGCGCGCTAGTTCGCGCACGGGGCGTGCTCCCACGGCAAGCCGCGGCGCGGCGCTGGCGTAGCGGATCGGGGGTATTCGAGGTGCCCTATACTCGGGGCTTCATCGGAAGAGGGAGGGAAGTTTCATGGGACAGATTCTTGCATTGGTCGTGGTTTTTCTGGTGGTGGTGGCGATCGTCAAGCTGGTGCGCATCGTGCCGCAAGGCTATGAGTGGACGGTGGAGACCTTCGGCAAGTACACCACCACGCTGAGCCCGGGCCTGCATTTCCTGATTCCCGTCTACCAGGCGGTCGGGCGCAAGATCAACATGATGGAGCAGGTGCTCGACGTGCCGAGCCAGGACGTGATCACCAAGGACAATGCGGTGGTACGGGTGGACGGCGTGGTGTTCTACCAGGTGCTGGAAGCGTCCAAGGCGGCGTACGAGGTGTCCAACCTGGAGCAGGCCTCGCTGGCGCTGGTGATGACCAATATCCGCACCGTGCTCGGCTCGATGGACCTGGACGAATCGCTGAGCCAGCGCGACGCGATCAACGCCAAGCTGCTCAAGGTGGTGGACGAGGCGACCCACCCGTGGGGCGTCAAGGTCAACCGCATCGAGATCAAGGACATCGCGCCGCCGCGCGACCTGATCGACGCGATGGCGCGGCAGATGAAGGCCGAGCGCGAGAAGCGCGCCAACATCCTCGATGCCGAGGGTTTCCGCCAGGCGGCGATCCTCAAGGCCGAGGGCGAGAAGCAGTCGGTGATCCTGGCGGCGGAAGGCGAGAAGGAGGCGGCCTACCGCGCGGCCGAGGCGCGCGAGCGTTCGGCCGAGGCCGAGGCCAAGGCGACCACGATGGTGTCCGCGGCGATCTCCGGCGGCAACGTGAATGCGCTGAACTACTTCGTCGCCAACAACTATGTCGAGGCGTTGAAGGAGATGGCCAAGTCGCCCAACCAGAAGATGCTGCTGCTGCCGGTCGAGGCCACCGGCATCCTCGGCTCGCTGGCCGGCATCGCCGAACTGGCCAAGGATTCGCTGGGCCAGCAGCAGAAGTCGATCGCCCAGCCGCCGCAACGCTGATCCTGGAGCCGGACCATGTGGGAGTTCTCTGCGCATTACCTGTGGTGGATCCTGGCGGTGCTGCTGATCGCCGGCGAAATCCTGCTGCCGGGCTATTTCCTGTTGTGGATCGGCCTGGCCGCGGCGGCGATGGGCGTACTGTTGTGGTTGCTGCCCTCGCTGGGCCTGCTGGTGCAGTCGTTGCTGTTCGGCGCGCTGGCGATCGCCATCTGCATGGCCTACGCGCGCTGGCTGCGGCCCAGGCTGGAACGGCGTCAGCCCGGCGGCGAGCGCCTCAATCGGCGCGCCGAGCAGATGATCGGCCAGCGCTACGAACTGGTCGAGGCCATCGTCAACGGCCGCGGCAAGGCCCGCGTCGGCGATGGCCAGTGGCTGGTCAGCGGGCCGGAGCTGCCGCTGGGCAGCACGGTCGAAGTGGTGGCCGTCGACGGCACCACGCTCAAGGTGCGCGCCACCACATGACCGTGCCGCCTGCCGTCAGCCGGCCGTTCGTCACGACCGCACTGACCACCCGCATCGCCTTCCTGCTGGAGCTGGCGCGACGCCTGCACCAGTACGGTACCACCGCGCCACGGCTGGAGATGGCGGTGGCCGGGGTGGCGCAGCGCATGGGGCTGGCGGCTGACGTATGGTCCAGTCCCACCGCGATCATCATCTCGTTCACCGACCTGGGACAGGGCGACGAAGGGGTGGCGCAGAGTACCCAGGTGATGCGCCTGGCGCCGGGCGACGTGAATCTGGCCCGGCTGTGCGAGGTCGACCGGATTGCCGACCAGGTGACCGCCGGCGAGGTCGACCTGCGCGAGGGCTTCACGCGCCTGCGCCTGCTGGGCCGGCCCGACAGCCGGCTCGTCAAGGTCGCAGTGATCTCCAGCTTCGGCCTGTCGGCGGCCAGCATCGTGGCCCTGTTCCTGCACAGCTCCTGGCCCGACCTGCTGGTGGCCGCCGTCATCGGCGTGATCATCGGCTCGATCACCGTGCTCTCGGCGAGCCGGCCACGGCTGGCGATTGCCAGCGAGGCGGTATGCGCGATGGTCGCCACCACCATCGCGATCGTGGTCAGCGCCTTCGTGGTGCCGCTGGCGATCAAGGCGGTGGTGCTGGCCAGCCTGATCGTGCTGATTCCCGGGATGTCGCTGACCACGGCGGTGCGCGAGCTGTCCAGCCAGCACCTGGTGTCGGGCATGGCGCGGATGGGCGGGGCGGTGACCTCGCTGCTGAAGCTCACCTTCGGCACGGTGGCGGCGACCCAGTTGTGCGCGGCGATGGGGATCGAGGCGCGGGACTACGCGCTGCCGCCGCTGCCGAACTGGATGGACTACCCCTCGCTGCTGCTCGGCGCGTTCGGCTTCGCGATCCTGTTCCGCGCGGCACGGCGCGACTGGCTGGTGGTGATGGGGGCGGTGGTGTTGGGTTATCTCACCACGCGATGGGGCGGCCATATATCCGCCGAGGTGCCGGGGGCGCCGTTCGGGGTATTTCTCGGCGGTTTCGTGCTCAGTGCGCTGGCCAACCTGTACGCGCGGTTCATGGGGCGGCCCGGGGCGGTGATCCGCGAGCCAGGCATCATCATGCTGGTGCCGGGCAGTGTCGGTTTTCGCAGCATGTCGTTCCTGCTGGATCGCAATACCGAACTGGGCGTGGATACCGGCATCCTGCTGCTGACCATCCTGGTGTCGCTGGTGGCCGGGCTGATTTTCGGCGATCTGCTGGTGTCGCCGCGCCGCTCACTGTAATGGCGGGTTTTACCGCGTGGCCGGCCGCTTGAATACCGGCATTGGCCGGCAGGCGGGAGGGCCAGCCACAAAAAACGCCGGCACGAGGCCGGCGTTTTCATCACGCGAAACGACTTGCCGGCTCAGATCGCCAGATCCTTTTCCTTCTTGCCGGCCTTTAGCGCATCGTTGAACCAGTGCGGGCGCTTGCCGCGGCCGGACCAGGTCTGCTCCGGGTTGGCCGGATTGCGGTACTTCGGCGCCACCGGGTTGCCGGTGCGCTTGGCCTTGCCGCGCGTGCCGCCGAAAATGTCTTCGAACGCATAACCTTCGGCCTTGATCATGGCGTGGATTTTTTCACGCAACTTGACCACCTTTTCCTTGCGCAGCTCGTTCTGGCGCATTTGCGCCTTGCTGATCAGGTCGTTGAGCTGGTTGTGATTGAGATTCTTGATATCGACGGCCATGAAAGACTCCCGTGGAGATTATGGGATTGAACGCGCCAGCGATTATCGGGGACACCGGAACGCTTGCGATAGAGTCGCTGCGGCGCATATTCTGGCCGATATCCGCTGGATTTGCAAAACAGGTCGGCCTGGCGCGAATGCCGCGGTATTGGCGGGGATTATTTCCGTGCCCCTTGGCGGGTATAAAAGATCAGTCTGTCCCGGCCGGGGCGCAGGCAGAAACGGCCGCAATGAGCGGCCGTTTCTGCGTAATGCGCGGGCGCGACAATCAGGCCAGCAGGGCGAACAGCTCCTGCTCGGTGAGCGACCGGCTCTCCGCGTCGGTGCGGCCACGATATTCCAGCGTGCCGGCGGCCAGGCCGCGTTCGCTGACGACGACGCGGTGGGGGATGCCGATCAGTTCCATGTCGGCGAACATGCCGCCGGGGCGCAGGCCACGGTCGTCCAGCACCGTTTCGATGCCGCGCTGGCCGAGTGCCTGGTACAGCGCCTCGGCGGCCTCGTTGACCGCGGCCGATGCGTTCTTCGGGTTGATCACGCAGACGGCGACGCGCCACGGTGCCATCGCCTCCGGCCAGATGATGCCGGCCTCGTCGTGGCGCTGCTCGATCGCCGCGGCGACGATGCGGCTGACCCCGATGCCATAGCAGCCCATGGTCATCACCTGGGCCTTGCCGCTGTCGTCGATCACGCTCGCGTTCAGCGCCTCGGCGTATTTCTGGCCGAGCTGGAACACGTGGCCCACCTCGATGCCGCGGGCGATGTGCAGCACGCCCTTGCCATCCGGCGACAGGTCGCCCTCGACCACATTGCGCAGGTCCGCGACGCGGCCGATCCGCGCGTCGCGGCCCCAGTTGGCGCCGGTGTAGTGGCTGCCGTTGGCGTTGCCGCCGCAGACGAAGTCGGCCAGCACCGCGGCATCGCGGTCGACGATGACCGGGATCGCGTCGGGCAGCCCGACCGGGCCGATGAAGCCGGGGCGGGTGCCGCAGGCGGCGAGGATCTCCTCCTCGCTGGCCAGTACCGACTCACCCGGCAGTTCGGCCAGCTTGCCGGCCTTGACCTCGTTGATCTCATGGTCGCCGCGCAGGCACAGCGCGACCAGGCCGTCGTTGCCGCGCACCAGCAAGGTCTTGACGCACTGCTGCGGGGACACCTGCAGGAACTCCGCCACCTCGCTGATCGTGCGCTGCCGCGGGGTGTCCACCCGCTGCAGCGGCGCGGCCGGCGCCGGGGCGGCGGCCGCGGTGGCCCGTGCCTCGGCCTTCTCCAGGTTCGCGGCGTAGTCGGAGCCGTCGGAGAAGGCGATGGCGTCCTCGCCGGAGTCGGCCAGCACCTGGAATTCGTGGCTGGCGTTGCCGCCGATGGCGCCGGTGTCCGCCTGCACGGCGCGGAAGGTGAGGCCGAGCCGGGTGAAGATGCGCACGTAGGCCTGGTACATCACCGCATACGTCTCGGCGAGGGACTCCTGCGTGAGGTGGAACGAATAGGCGTCCTTCATCAGGAATTCGCGCGCGCGCATCACGCCGAAGCGCGGGCGGATCTCGTCACGGAACTTGGTCTGGATCTGGTAGAAATTGACCGGCAGCTGCTTGTAGCTCTTCAGCTCGTTGCGGGCAAAGTCGGTCACCACTTCCTCGTGGGTCGGGCCATAGCAGAACTCCTGCTGCTTGCGGTCCTTGATCTTGAGCAGCTGGCCGCCGAACTTCTCCCAGCGACCGGTCTCGTCCCACAGCTCCCGCGGCTGGATCGACGGCATCAGCATTTCGATGGCGCCGGCGCGGTCCATTTCCTCGCGCACGATGTTCTCGACCTTGCGCAGCACGCGCAGGCCGAGCGGGCTCCAGGTGTACAGGCCCGATGCCAGGCGGCGGATCATGCCGGCCCGCAGCATCAGCCGATGGCTGGCGATTTCGGCATCGGCGGGCACTTCCTTGACCGTGGCCAGGTGAAATTGGCTGAGACGCATGCGGGATATTCCGGCGTGGATGAAGGCGCCCATTGTAGCGGGGCGCCAGCGCCGCCGGAGCGCTCGCCGGAAGATGGCGGGGTCGCCGCCACCGTGGGCCAGGCGGCTATTGGGCCAGGCAGTACTGGTTGTACTGGGCCTGCGCCATGTCGGTTTGCTGCTTGCGCTGGTCGCTGTCCAGTGCGACCGTCTTGCCGCCCTGCTGCATGACCACCGCAGCGCTGCCGTGCAGGGTGGCCAGGTTGGCTTTCAGCGAGGAGCACAGCTTGCTACGGTTTTCCGGCGTGTCGGCCACGGGCTTCGGCGCGGCAGCGGGCTCGGCGGCCGGCGCGGCGGCCGCTTCCGGCGCCGGCTTCGACGGCGGCTCCACCGTGCCGGTCGTGGTCACCGTGCTGAACTTGACGCCCTGCGCGGGCGGCGCCTCGGAGTAGTGCGTGGTGCCGCTGCTGTCCGTCCATTTGTAGACCTGGGCGTTGACCTGTGTCGTCAGCAGCAACAGCGCCACGGCGATCAGTGAACGGTGCATGGTGTTCTCCGTTTCATGGGAAAAAGGGGGTGGCCCTTGTTATCACTGTGGCGCCCCGGACTCAAGCAGGCAATGGTTTACACTGCGCGCATCACGTCACGGTCCCGATTCATGAGCGAACCACTGCCGACCCGACCGCCCCGGCACCGGGGCATTTACCTGCTGCCAAACCTGTTCACCACCGGCGCCATGTTCGCCGGTTTCTACGCGATCATCGCCAGCATCGGCGGGCATTACACCGATGCCGCCATCGCGGTGTTCATCGCCGCGGTGCTGGACGGCATGGATGGCCGCGTGGCCAGGATGACCGGCACCCAGAGCGAATTCGGGGTGCAGTATGACTCGCTGTCCGACCTGGTGAGCTTCGGGCTGGCGCCGGCGCTGGTGACGTACACCTGGTCGCTGTCGGCCCTGCGCGACTACGGCCCGCTGTGGGGCAAGCTGGGCTGGGCCTGTGCCTTCATCTATGCCGCCTGCGCGGCGCTGCGCCTGGCGCGCTTCAATACCCAGGTGGGCGTGGCCGACAAGCGCTACTTCCAGGGGCTGGCCAGTCCGGCGGCGGCGGCGGTGTGCATGTCGTTCGTATGGAGCATCGAGAAATTCGGGTTGTCCGGCGCCGACCTGTGTTTTGTCACGCCCCCGATCATGGTGGTTACCGGCCTGCTGATGGTCAGTCGCTTCCGCTATTTCAGTTTCAAGTCCTTGCCGATCGGCGAGCGCCAGGGCGTGCCGTTCGTGTGGATGGTCGTGGCGGTCCTGTTGCTGGCCCTGCTGATCCTGGATCCGCCACGGGTGCTGCTCGCCGGCTTCGGCCTGTACCTGCTGTCCGGGCCGGTGTGGACGACCTGGGGCCTGCTGACCCATCGGCGCCGGGCACGGCGCAGCGCGGCATGAGCGCGCTGCCGGTGCAGCCTGCCGCAAGCGGCCGCCGCGCCCGCGTGCTGCGGGCGCTGGAGATCACCCCATGGGTGCGTCGTGCCCCGCCGGGCGAGACCTCTGCCGGCGGCGACGCCGCTCCGCAGGCGGCCATGAACAGCGGGGTCGCCTGCGTGGTGGTGCTGCCCGAACAGTGCAGCAGCCGCGAGCTGGACCTGATCGGACGCGCACTGAACACCTGCGGGGCCGGCATCGCCCGTGCCGCGCGGGTCCGAACCCGCCACGGCCAGCTCGGGGCGGACATACCGGAGGCGGCCGCCTACCTGGTGTTTGGCGAGGCGCAGGCGCATGCCCTCGGCCGCGCGTTGCCGCTGGCGGTGATGCAGCGCGCGCAGATCGTGCTGGCCGATGAGCCGGCGCTGGTACTGGGCAGTGCCGCCGCCAAGCGTCGCCTGTGGAGCGCCTTGCGCAGCCTGCGCCGTGCGCTGGCCCAGGCGGGGAGCTGAGGCCATGGTCGCGGTGGTCAAGCCGGTGATCCAGGTGCGCGCCATGCGCATGGACGACCTGGCGACGGTCAGTGCGCTGGAGGTGCTGTCCTACGAATTTCCCTGGTCGCAGGGCATCTTCAGCGACTGCGTGAAAACCGGCCATCCCTGCTGGGTGCTGAGCGTGGACGGGGTGACGGCCGGCTACGGCATCCTGTCGATGGGGGCGGGCGAGGCGCATGTGCTGAACATCTGCATCGCGCCCGATTATCGGGGCCAGGGCCTGGGCCGCCACCTGTTGGGGCGGCTGCTGGACATCTCGCGCTGGAATGGTGCCGAGCGGGTGTTTCTCGAGGTGCGTCCGTCCAACCCGCTGGCCAAGGCGCTGTACGAATCGGTCGGTTTCACCGAGATCGGGCGGCGGCCACGCTACTACCCGGCCCGCGACGGTCGCGAGGACGCGATCGTGATGGCGCTGGAGTTGTCGCCCGGGCCGTGAGTCCGCGGCCGCAAGCACGCTGACGCCGCGGCGGATCTCAGCGGCGCCGTCACCCGCCGCCGTTGCGTGGCCATCGCCGCGCCACCTGGCGGCCAGCGCGGGGGCCGCGGCCGCCCGCCTGCCGGCCGTCGCCGCTGCTTTGATCGACGCTCCCTTCGAGAACGGAGCCTGCGATGGCCGCAAGAACAAGGACGGTAACCACCAGGCTGCCCGGTAGCGGCGCCGTGGCGGTGCTGGCGATGGTCGCGCCGATGAGGTGCCTGGGCCAACGTATCGACGGGTATGCCCGGGCGACCGCGCCGAGCGGGCCGGTGCCGGCAGCAGCCGCTATCATGGCGCGACCATGAACCTGCTAGCCATCGAAACCGCCACCGAAGCCTGCTCCGTCGCACTGATCCACGGCGACGAGCTGATCGCCCGCAGCGAACTCGCACCACGCCGCCATACCGAACTGGTGCTGCCGATGGCCGACGCGCTGCTGGCCGAAGCCGGCATCGCCCGCCACGCGCTGGACGTGATCGCGGTCGGTCGCGGGCCGGGCGCCTTCACCGGCGTGCGGCTCGCGGTGTCGCTGGCGCAGGGCATGGCATTGGCGCTGGACCTGCCGGTCGTCACCATTTCCTCGCTGGCGGCGCTGGCACTGGAGGCGCCCGAGGAGGAGGACGGCGCCATCCTCGCCGTGATCGATGCGCGCATGGGCGAGATCTACGCCGCCAGCTACCGGCGCGACGGCAACGGTGGCCTGATCGCGCTGGACCAGGAGCGCATCTGCACCGCGGACACGCTGATGCTGCCCGAGGCCCGTGCCTGGCAGGTGGTCGGTACCGGCTGGGCCACCTACGCCACCGTGCTGAGCCAGCGCCTCACCGCCACCCTGCATTCCGCCGACGGCCTGCGCTACCCGCAAGCGGCGCACGTGGCCGAGCTGGCGATGGGCGAGTACAAGGCCGGCCGCGCGCAGGCGCCGGAACTGGCGCTGCCGGTGTACCTGCGCGACAAGGTGGCGTTGACCCTGGTTGAGCAGGGCAAGGCCTGAGCGCGATGCGGGAGCGGACCGTCGTCAGGAACGCGGGCTCCCGCGCCGGCGGTTTCTCGCCACCGGCGCATGCGTGAGATAATCCACGCCAGTCCGCCGTCAGGAGAGTGCGATGCCACGTACGATGCTCATGCTGCTTGTGTTCGCCGTCTGCACGGTCGCGCCGTCGCCGGCCCCGGCACAGAACGGGCTCGGCGTCCTCGTCGACAAGGTGAGCGTGATGGACCGGAATTTTGACGCGGCGGACAGAAACCACGACGGCCTGCTGAGCAAGGATGAGGCGAAGGCCGGGCACGTGCCGTTCATCGTCAGCAACTTCGACGCCATCGACGTGGCAAAGCGTGGCCTGGTGTCGAAGGACGAGGTGCATGCCTTCATCCGGCGGTCGCTGATGCGCGAGCAGCCGGCGCCCGCTGCTTCGTCCCGCTAGGCCCGGTGGCGGACGGCCTGCAGGCCGCCGCGCGCGGCGTGCTTCTCACAGCTGCCCGATCACCAACTGCACCAGCAGGCTGCTCACCGCCACCGCGATCCACACGCCCAGGCCCAGCAGGATCGGGCGCATGCCGGTCGATGCCATCCGGCGCAGGTTGGCGGACAGGCCGATCGCGGTCAGCGCCACGATGATCAGGAACTCGGCCACGTCGTGGATGGCCGGCTGGATCGCCAGCGGAACCAGGCCGACGCTGCGGATGGCCGAGGCCACCAGAAACCACAGGATGAACCAGGGGAAGATGCTGGCCAGGCTGAACTGGCCGGTGCTGCCGGCCAGCTTGTGGCGGCGCTTTTCGCGGGCGGCCACCAGCAGCGCCAGGACCAGGCTGACCGGGATGATCAGGGTGGCACGGGTCAGTTTGACGATGGTGGCGTAGTCGCCGGCGGTGTGGCTGTAGGTGTAGCCGGCGGCGACTACCGAAGAGGTGTCGTTGATCGCGGTGCCGGCCCACAGGCCGAAGCCGAGGTCGGACATGTGCATCAGGTGTCCCAGCAGCGGGAACAGCAGCACGGCGACCAGGTTGAACAGGAAGATGGTGGAGATCGCGAACGCCGTGTCGTGGTCGTCGGGGCGGATGATCGGGGTGATCGCCGCGATCGCCGAGCCGCCGCAAATGGCGGTGCCCACGCCGATCAGGATCTTCAGCTTGTCGTGCACGCCGAGCCAGCGGCCCAGCAACCAGGCGGCGAGGAACGCGGTGCTCATGGTGACCGCGGTAACCGCCAGCGACTGCACGCCGGTCCTGGCGACCTGGCCCAGGCTCAGGCCGAAGCCGAGCGCGATGATCGACCATTGCAGCACCTGCTTGCCGCCGAACTGGATGCCGGGCGTGAAACGGGCGTCCGGCGCGAACAGGTTGCGTACCGCGATGCCCAGCACGATGCCGAACACCGGGCCGCCGATCAGCGGCTCCCAGCGGCCGAGCAGCAGCGCGATTGCGCCGAGGGCGGATGCCAGCAGCAGGCCGGCTGCGCGGCTGTGCGCATCGGGGTGGATCAAGTCGGTGACTGATGAGGTGTGCATGTGCGGGTTCCGTTGACTTAAAGCCATTGTCCGCGCACTGGTCGATCAAGATAACTTTCAATTTCTGATCGGATGTATAAGATCAGCTGATGATCAATATCAGTCCGCGCCAGCTCGAGGTGTTCGTGCAGGTCGCCCTGCTCGGCAGCGTGCGCGCCGCCGCCGAGCGGCTGCACCTGACCCAGCCCGCGGCCAGCATGGCGCTGGCGGAAATGGAGCGGCAGCTCGATGCGCCGGTGTTCGACCGCGAGCGCGGGCGCCTGCAGCTCAATGCGCGCGGCCGCGAACTGCTGCCGCTCGCGCAGGAACTGCTGGAGCGATATGCCGAATTCGGGCGGCGCGGCAGCGGGGCGGGCACGGCCTTGAGTGGCGAATTGCGCATCGGTGCCAGCAATACCGTGGGCAACTACCGCGTGGGCGAATTGCTGGGCCCCTTCGTGCGCGCCCATCCCCAGGTGGCGATTCGCCTGCGCGTCGCCAACACCGAAACCATCGCCGCCGGCATGCTCGACCACAGCCTGGACATCGGTTGCGTGGAGGGGCCGGTGAACCACCCGTTGCTGCAGGTGCGGCCATGGCGCGACGACCTGCTGGTGGTATGCGCGCCGCCCGATCACCCGCTGGCACGCAAGCGCAGCCTGAAGCCTGCCGATTTCGCCGGCGCGCGCTGGGTGCTGCGCGAACCCGGCTCCGCCACCCGCATCACCAGCGAGCGGGTACTGGCGCAATTGCCGCCGGGCGAAACCGTGCTGGAACTGGACCAGATCGAGGCGATCAAGCAGGTGGTCGTGGCCGGCCTGGGGATCGCCTGTCTGCCGGCGGTGGCGGTGACCGATGCGCTGGCGGCCGGCCGGCTGGCGGCGCTGAAGACGCCGTTCCTCGACTTGCGGCGCAAGCTTTCGCTGCTGCTGCACCGGCAGAAGTATCAGGGGGCATTGCTCGATGCGTTTCTGGAGCAGGACTGAGCGGGGCCAGCGGTCCGCGTGTCCATGCACCAGCTGCCGTGCCGTTCAAAAAAAAGCCCGACGTGGAGCGCCGGGCCACAGGGAAATTTGCGCACCGCCGGGCCGGGCGGCGCGTGCGGGTCATGGCCTCACGGCCGCCATCGGCACCCGCGTGTCGTGCCATCTGCCGGATGCGGCGACAGGCATCGCCTTGCCGCCGGCGGCAACCGAAGTGCCAGCGCTGCGCTTGCCGGGCGTGCGAACCGTGTCCAGGTCGACTTTGCCGGGGCGGTCGAACGCACTCCGCGCGATCGGCGCCGTGGGTACCGGCAAGGCGATGACTGGCGGACTCTTCACGCGTGATCCTCCGCTGGCGGGGCGCTCTCGTCACACTTGTCCGGCACATCGGCGACGTGCCGGGTTCTCCGCAGGGAGATCGCCGCCCCTGTACCCGTGCAGACCACGTTGCGCTCCGGCGCGTAAAAAAAGCCGCAATGGCGCGTTAAGAAATGAGTGGCTGGCGCGTGATTTCTTCGAGCAGCGCCTCGACCTGCTCATGGGTATAGGCGCGCAGCAGCTTGCTGGCATGACCGCGCAGATGCGCATGATCGAGACTGGCGAGCCGGTCGCGCACGTGCAGGATCTGGCTGGGGTGCATGCTGAATTCCTTCAGGCCGAGCATCAGCAGCAGGGCGGTGAAATTCACGTCGCCGGCGATTTCGCCGCACAGGCTCACCGGCTTGCCGGCACGGTGGCCGGCGCTGATGACGTGCGATAGCAGCCGCAGGAAGGCCGGTTGCAGGGGGGTGTAGATATTGTCCAGTGCATCGTTGCCGCGGTCGGCGGCCAGTACGTACTGGGCCAGGTCGTTGGTGCCGATCGAGAGGAAATCGGAGCATTGCAGCAAGGCGCGCACGTTGATCGCCGCGGCCGGCACCTCGATCATCGCGCCGAGCGGCAGCTTCTCGGGCAGGTCGATGTTCTCGCGCTTGAGATCCTGTCGCGCGATCTTGAACAGCGTGCGCACCGCGAGCATCTCGTCGGGCTGGGTCACCATCGGCACCAGCACGCGCACCGGCCCGTAGCAGGCGGCGCGGAGGATGGCCCGGATCTGGGTCGAGAACACCGCGGGGTGACGCAGCGACAGCCGCACCCCGCGCACGCCGAGCGCGGGATTCTCCTCGCCGCGGGTGGCCAGGCCTGCCGCATCGGCCTTGTCGGCGCCCAGGTCCATCGTGCGGATGGTGACCGGCAGGCCGCCCATGCCCATGACCAGGTCGCGGTAGGCGCAGAACTGTTCGTCTTCGGAGGGCAGCACCTTTTTTTTCAGGAACAGGAATTCGGTGCGGTACAGGCCCACGCCGTCGGCGCCGCGGGCTCGCGCCATGGCCACGTCGGAGCCGGTTTCGGCATTGGCCAGCAGGCCTATCTCGATGCTGTCGCGGGTGCGTGACGGGGCGTTGGCCAGCTTGGCCAGCCGGCGCCCCTCGTTGGCCGCCTCGCGCTGCCAGCCGCGGTAATGGGCCAGGTCCTGGGCGGTGGGGTGCACCACCGCTTCGCCGCGCTCGGCGTCGAGCAGGATCAGGTCGTCGTCGTGGATCTGCGACAACGCATCGCGGGTGCCGACCAGCATCGGCAGGCCGAGGCTGCGGGCCAGGATGGCGCTGTGCGAATAGGTGCTGCCGGAACTGCCGACCACGCCAAGCAGGCCGTTGCCGGCCAGTTGCGCCATGTCGGCGGGGGCGATGCTGTCGGCGATCAGGATCTCCCCGACGCGCGCGGCCAGCTTGCGCTCCTCCGGGCTGGTTTGCCGCTGCAGGGCCGAGATCACCCGGTTCAGCACCTGCTCGACGTCTTCCTTGCGGCTGCGCAGGTAGGGATCGTCCATCGCCTCGAACACCGCGCACAGACGGTCGCGCTGCTTCTGCAGGGCGGCGCCGGGCCGGTAGTGGCCGATCCTCACCAGGTCATCCAGCCCCCGCAACAGTTCGGGGTCGTCCAGCAGCAGGGTGTGCGCGTCGATGAACTCGTTGACCTCGCGCGCCAGCGCGCCGTGCAGGCGCCCGCGCAGCTCGCGCAACTCCAGCCGGGCCGTGTCCAGCGCGTGGTGCAGGCGGTGCAGCTCGCCGTCGATCTCATCCTCCGCCAGCGGGCGGGTGTCGACGGTGTAGCGGCTGGGATGCACCAGCCGGGCGCGGCCCAGCGCCATGCCATGCGCGGCCACCGTGCCGGCGAGTACCTGCCTCACGGCGTAGCTCCGGCGCGGCCGCCAACGGCGAAAGGGCTATAGGGGACGGCAAGGCCCCGCCTGCGCGACGGTCGCGACGCGTTCACCGGTTCCCGTTGCCCGTGCCCTGATCCCCGCCTCATCCTCATGCTCCCTCGTCGAACTTGCGCTCAAACAGTTCCGCCACGGCCTTCAGTGCCGACTCCTCGTCCGCTCCTTCGGCACGAATCGTCAGCGTGGTGCCGATCCCTGCCGCCAGCATCATGACTCCCATGATGCTCTGTGCGTTGACCTCGCGACCCTTGCTGATCAGCCATACGGTGGATTTGAAGCCCTGCACCAGTTGCACCAGTTTGGCGGATGCGCGCGCGTGCAGGCCGAGTTTGTTGGAAACAACGATTTCTTGTTCAAGCATGGTTGAAGTCAGGCATGGTCGATGAAAATTCCTCCGCGGCCACCGCTGGCCGCAATCTCGGCCAGCTCACCCAGTGGTTTTTCCGCATAGTTGAGTACGCGCAGCAGCATCGGCAGGTTGAGGCCCGACACGCAGCGGAAATGCACGCCGAGCGTGCCCAGCGACAGGCCGATGTTGCACGGCGTGGCGCCGTACAGGTCGGCGAGGATCAGCACCCCGTCGCCACGATCAAGTTCGCGGGCATGGCGGGCGGTCAGACTACGCATCACGTCGGTGTCGGCCTGCGGCGGCACTTCCACCGCGTCCACCTGCATCGGCAGGGTCGGCATCACGTGGCGCGCGGCGGAAATCAGCGCCTTGCCGACGGACTCGTGGGTCATCAGGAGCACGCCAACGGTCATGCCCGGCCTCCTGGTTTGATCATGCAGGCAGCGGCCATGGCCATCACTCCAGCTCGCGGTGGAAGGTGAGCACGCCCTGCCGCTGGTTGCGGTAGTGCGCGGCGAGTTTCTCCACCAGGTAGACCGAGCGGTGCCGGCCTCCGGTGCAGCCGATCGAAATGGTCAGGTAGCTGCGGTCGTCCTGTTCGAAGCGGGGCAGCCAGCGATCGAGCCATTTTGCGGTGTCGGAGAAATATTCGCCGACCACCGGTTCGCCCTCGAGGAATTCGCGCACGGGCGCGTCCTTGCCGGAGAGCGGGCGCAGGTGCGGCTTCCAGTGCGGGTTCGGCAGGCAACGTGCGTCGAACACGAAGTCGGCATCCAGTGGCAGGCCGCGGCGGAAGGCGAACGACTGGAACATCAGGGTCAGTCCCTCGGTCGCCTGCGCGTAGCCGGTGGCCACCAGCCGGCGCAACTGGTGCACGTTCAGCTCGCTGGAATCGATCACCTTGTCGGCGATGGCGATCAACGGCCGCAGCAGCCTGCGCTCCTCGATGATGGCGTCGGCCAGCGACAGGCCCGGCGCCGCCAGCGGGTGGCGCCGGCGGCTTTCCGAGTAACGCTTGATCAGCACCTCGTCGCGGCAATCCAGGAAAATCAGGTGCACCTGCACACCGGTCGCCGCCAGCTCCGAGAGCACCAGCGGCATGTGCTCGAAGTCCGCGCCGCGGTTGCGCACGTCCACGCCGACGGCGATGCGCTGATGCTGTTTGCCGCTGTCGCCCTTGATCAAGGCGGCCACGAGCTGGGGCAGCAGTGCCGACGGCAGGTTGTCGACGCAGTAGAACTCCAGGTCTTCCAGCGCGCGCAAGGCCACGGTCTTGCCGCCGCCGGACAGGCCGGTGAGCACGATGAGATGGGGCTCGCCGGAATCGGCCGGCGGCTTGTCGGGGGAGGCCTTGTGCTCGCTCATGCCATCACCATGGTGCCAGCCGGCGCAGCTGATGCGCCTGGCGGTCGATGAACGTCTGTGCCGGGTCGATGCCCTTGCTCTTCAGCGCATGGCTGCGCACGGCGGCCTCGACCAGCACCGCGATATTGCGGCCCGGTGCGACCGGGATGGTGATCATCGGCACCGCCACGTCGAGAATCTGCCGGTGTCCGATGTCGCCGGTCAGCCGCGTCAGCGCATCGGTTTCCTCGCCATCGCGCAGCGGCTTGAGATGCACCACCAGGCGCAGGTACTTGGAGGTCTTGACCGACATGTGGCCGAACATCTCCCGCACGTTGAGCACGCCCAGGCCGCGCACTTCGAGCAGGTCCTGCAGCAGCTCCGGGCAGGTGCCGTCGATGACGTCCGGCGCGATCAGGGTGAATTCGGTGGCATCGTCGGCGACCAGCCGGTGGCCACGGCTGATCAGCTCCAGCGCCAGCTCGCTCTTGCCCGAGCCGGCCTCGCCGGTGATCAGCACGCCGATCGAGAACACCTCGAGGAACACGCCGTGCAGGGTGGTCTTGGCCGCGAGGCTGCGGGCGAGGTGATATTGCAGGTAGGTCAGCAGCTCATGGCCGCGCTTGGGGCTGATCCACAGCGGCGTGTTGGTTTCCTCGGCGACCTCGCGCAGGTCGGTCGGCACGGTCTGGTCCTTGGTGACGATCAGGGCCACCGGCTGGTAAGCGGCGATCTTGTGCATGACCTCCCAGCGCTGGCGCGAATCGAGGCCGTCGAGGAAGTTCAGCTCCTCCGAGCCGATGATCTGGATCTTGTTCGGGTAGATGACGTTGAGGTAGCCGACCAGCGAGGGCCTGCGCGACTGGGTGGTGCCGGGCTCGAGGGTGCGCGACTCGCCGCGCATGCCGGACAGCCAGCGCAGCCCGAGGCGTTCGTGGACGCTGTCGTAAAGTTGTCGTGCGCTGATTCGGTCCAAGCTGAGGTCCTTGTGCCGCCTGGTTGGCCCGGGAGGGCCGCTGCGGTCAACGTGACCATTGTGCCAGTTTGTTTGCCGGAAACGGATGTGCCGGGGGGAGGATCGGCCCGCCCGGAGCGGGCGGGCCGTGGGGCGGGATCAGCCGTAGAGGCGGGCCTCCCGCACTTCCTGTTGATGCTTGTCGCTGAGCTTTTCACGATGCTTGCGCAACTGGCTGACCAGCTTGTCGAAAACGATGTCGATCGACACGTACATGTCCGCTTCGGCCGCTTCGGCGTGCAGCTTGGTGCCGCTCACGCACAGGGTGCCTTCGGCGAATTGCTGGAGCTTGTCGACGGACAGCACGACGACAAGGCTTATCAGCTTGTCGTCCAGGCGCGTGAGGCGTTCGAGCTTGGCGGTGGCGTGATCGCGCAGGGCCTGGGTGATTTCGATGTGCTGGCCGCTGAGTTGGAATTGCATAGTTGCGCCTCCTTGGTGGTGCTTGCCGCTTGTGGCGGCGGGATGGATCGGCCGACGCCGTTGCGGCGCCGGCCGATCGTCAATCATTCGCTACTCTTGGGAACGCCTGCAGGGCGATCAAGTTCCCGCGCTAGGCGGAACCTGGTCAGCCGGCGCGCTGGCGCTCGCTGGATGTCGGAATCCGCAGGCCCTCCCGATATTTGGCGACGGTACGGCGGGCGACCTGGATGCCCTTGCGCTTGAGCTCCTCGGCAATGGCCAGGTCGGACAGGGGCTTGCGGCTGTCTTCGGCATCGATCAGCTTGCGCAGCATGGCCTGGATCGCCGTGGCCGATGCGCTGCCGCCATCCTCGGTGGAAACGCCGCTGGAAAAGAAATACTTCAGTTCGAACGTGCCGCGCGGCGTGTGCATGTATTTGCGCGTGGTGACACGCGAGATGGTCGACTCGTGCATGCCGACCTCTTCGGCCACCTCGCGCAGGACCAGCGGGTGCATGGCTTCCGGGCCGTAGTCGAGAAACGCGCTCTGGCGCCGCACGATGGCGTCGGCCACCTTGAGCAGGGTTTCGGCGCGCGACTCCAGGCTCTTGATCAGCCAGCGCGCTTCCTGCAGCTGGCCGCGCATCCAGCTGGCGTCCTCGCCGCGGGCCTTGGCGATCAGGCCGCAATAGTGCTGGTTGAGGCCGAGTTTGGGTTGCGAATCGGGGTTGAGGCTCACCCGCCAGCGGCTGCCTTCGCGCAGGGCGTAGACGTCCGGTGCCACGTACTCCACCGGCGTGGTGTCCAGTGCGGCGCCGGGGCGCGGGTCGAGGCTGCGGATCAGTACCGCGGCGTCGGTGACATCGTTCTCGTCGGCGCGCAGGCGCCGTGCCAGCCGCGGCATGTCGTTGCGGGCCAGCAGCTCCAGCTCGCTGTCGACGATACGCAGGGCCAGGTCCCGGTGCGGTGTATCGGCCGCGAACTGCTGCAGCTGCACGCTCAGACAATCGCGCAGGTCGATGCTGCCCACGCCGGTCGGGTCGAAACACTGCAACTGGCGCCGGACCGCCTCGATTTCCTCGATGCTGGCCTTCAGGTCGGGCGGCAGCGCGGCGAGCACTGTCTGCAGGCTTTCGGCGAGGTAGCCGGCGGGGTTCAGGGCGTCGATCAGGATCGTGGCGATGATCCGCTCGCGCGCGTTGAAGGGGGCCAGGTTGAGCTGCCACAACAGATGCTGCTGCAGGGTTTCCGGTGCCGCGTTCTGCGGCTCGAACTCGTCGTCCCCGCGCGAAGCGTTGCTGCTACTGCCCACGTTGCTGCTGGAGAAATCGATCGGCGATTCGGCGGCGCCGCCGGAATCGGCCCAGTCGCCGGCTTCCTCGCTCTCGCCATCGCTGCTCTTGCTGGGCGCGGCCACCGTCTCGATGGTCGGGTACTCGTCTTCCTTGCCCGCCTCGTCGGCGGCTTCGCCGTCTTCGGCCTCTTCGGCGAACTCCAGCAACGGATTGCCCTCGGCGATCTGCCGCAGCTCGGCTTCCAGCTCCAGTTGCGACAATTGCAGCAGGCGGATCGCCTGCTGCAATTGCGGCGTCAGGGTCAGCTGCTGGTGCAGACGAAACTGAAGTGCGGGTTTCATACCGGCCAGGTCGAAGGAACGTGGAACCATCCTAGCGCGTGGCCGAGGATGCAGCCATAGCCGCCGGTGCAGGCTGCTTCGAG
>JAGWIC010000002.1 GCA_028866435.1 Lysobacteraceae bacterium
CTTGCGCGGCGCGCCGCTGATCGCCGCCGCCAGCTTCGCCGCCTTCGCCGGCGGCAGCTCCTCGCGCAGGATCGCGAACACGCGCCGGCCCTCGGCCAGCTTCGCATCGGCCTCCTCGCCGCGGCCGGCGACCAGCAGCACGCATTCGCCGCGCTGCTGGTCGGGGTCGGCCGCGACCCGCGCCGCCAGTTCCGCCAGCGGCTCGCCGATCACCGTCTCGAACAGCTTGGTCAGCTCGCGGGCCAGCACCGCCTCGCGATCGCCGCCGAAGACCTCGCGCATGTCGGCGAGGCTCTCGGCGACCCGATGGGAGGACTCGTAGAAAATCAGTGTGCGCGCGTCGCCGGCCAGCTCCTGCAGGCGACTCCGCCGCGCCGCCGCCTTCGGCGGCAGGAAGCCCTCGAACACGAAACGGTCGCTCGGCAAGCCAGCCACCGACAGCGCCGCGATGGCGGCGCAGGCACCAGGCACCGGGATGCAGCGAACGCCGGCCGCACGCGCCGCGCGCACCAGGCGGAAACCCGGGTCGCTGATCAGCGGCGTGCCGGCATCGGAAATCAGCGCCACCGAATCCCCCGCTTGCAGCCGGCGCACGATCATCGCCACCGCATCGCGCTCGTTGTGCTCATGCAGGGCGATCAGGGGAGTGGCAATATGGTGGTGCAGCAGCAGCGGCCGGCTGTGGCGGGTGTCCTCGGCCGCGATCACCGCGACGGCACGCAAGGTGTCGATCGCCCGCGCCGAAAGGTCGTCCCGGTGGCCGATCGGGGTGGCGACCACCCACAGGCAAGCTGGCTGAACTGATGACATCGGGGACTCCGTGGGCCGGCAAGACGATCGGCTATGATCGCGCATTGACGACCACGACGAACAAGGGATCGCCCATGCGCTTGCAGCGCCTCATTCGCGCCATTGCGATTGGACTGGTTTTTTCACTCGCGCTGACCGCCTGCGTGCCGGCCAACGTGCAGCGGTCGCCGGAGGAGATCAGCGCCGCACGGGGTGCTGCCGTCCTGGCGCAACAAGGCCATTTCGATCAGGCCGCCCAGGCCTACCTCGGTCTCGCCGGGCAGTACCGCGACCAGGCCGACCATTACCGCCTGCTGGCGGTGGAAGCGTGGCGGCAGGATGGCCAGCTGGAACGCGGGGCCGGCACGCTGGCCACGATAAACCGCAAGCAGCTGGTCGGCGACGAGCCGCTGCGGCTTGACCTGTTGCGGGCCGAACAGGCGCTGGACCAGCACGACGCATCCACGGCGCTGCGCCTGACCACCCAGCCCAATGTCACCGTGCCGAAGCCGCTGCAGGCGCGCCTGCTCGAGCTGCGTGCCCGCGCCATGGTCGCCACTGGCGACCTGTGGGGCGGCGCGCGCACCCGCGTGCAGATGGACAGCCTGCTGAGCGGCTTCGACCAGGCCCAGAACCGCCGGCAGGCGGTGGGCCTGCTGGTCAAGCTGGGGGTGGCCCCGCTCAAGCAGCGTGCCAGCGCGATGCGCGCGGGCGATCGCATGCTGCCATGGATCAATGAAGCGCTGAGCCAGCTCGGCGTCACCGTGGCACAGGCCCAGCCGGACCTGCAGCAACCGGTCGGCACCCTGCTCCCCGGCGCGAATGCCACTGTCCGCGAAGGCTACAAGTCACCGGCGCAGGTCGCCTTGCTGCTGCCCGCCGATGGCAATTTCGCGGCAGCCAGCACGCCGATCCGCGAGGGCTTCTTCGCCGCCTATCTGGACGCCGGTCGCAACCATGCGCCACGGCCGACCGTTCGCGTATACGACAGCAAGGGTACCGCCGAGGGCGCCATCGCCGCCTACCAGCAGGCCGTCAGCGACGGCGCCGGCCTGGTGGTGGGCCCGCTGACCCGCGGCGAAGTCGCCGCCGTGCTCGGCCAGCCGCAGCTGCCCGTGCCCGTGCTGGCGCTGAATCACCCGGACAACCACCAGCTGCCGGCCGCCAATACCGACGAATTCGGCCTGCTGCCGGAAACCGAGGGCGCCCAGGCCGCCGACCACATGGTCGAACGCGGTATCCGCAAGGCGTACGTCATCATTTCCGGCGACGACTTCGCCCAGCGTGCCGCCAATGCATTCAAGGCCGAGTTGGTTGCCCGCGGCGGCGACGTTCTGGGCAGCGCCAGCCTGCCAGCCACGGGGACCAGCTATGCCGCGCCGATCGGCGCCCTGCACATGCCGTCGGCCAGCACACCGGCCGCCCTCGCGGCGCCGGCCGCGGCATCGAGCGCCGCCGCGCCCGCCGCCATTCCCGTCGCGGACGCGGGCGCTGCCGCCGACAGCGGCATCTTCATCAGCATGCGGCCGGTCGAGGCGCGGCTGCTGCTGCCGCAGTTGCGGGTTGCCCGGATCGACCTTCCGGTATTCGCCACCTCGCACGTCTACGAGGGCAGCGACAATGCCTCCGCCAACAGCGACCTCGATGGCGTCGAGTTCTGCGACGCGCCGTGGCTGTTCGATGCGCAACCGGGCCTGCCCAGGCGCGATGACATCGCGGCGCTTCTCCCCGCCGCGCGTGGCGGCGGTGCGCGGCTGTTCGCGTTCGGCATGGATGCCTGGAGCCTGGTGCCCTATCTCGACTGGCTGCGCTCCCACCCGGGCAGCTACGTACCGGGCGCCAGCGGGCAACTGACCGCCGACCGCTTCGGCCACGTGCGTCGCGCGCTGATCTGGGCGAAATTCCAGAATGGGCTGGCACGCCCGTTGAGCGGCAGCCTGCAGCTGCAGGACGTGCCGTCCGCCGCACCGCCGGACATCGGCGCCCCCGCACCGGCGAGCTCCGCGCCTGCCGCGCCCGGAAGCAACAAACCGGCCGACACCAGCCTGCCCGTCGGCCACTGATGCGCGCGGCCGGCGACGTCTTCGAGCAACGCGCCTGCGCCGAGCTCGAACGCGCCGGCCTGAAACTTCTCGCGCGCAACTACAACACGCGCTTCGGCGAACTCGACCTGGTGATGCTCGACCGCGACACCGTCGTCTTCGTCGAAGTGCGGCATCGACGCAACGCCAGCCACGGCGATGCCGCCGCTTCGATCACCGCCGGCAAGCAGGCCAAGCTGATCAAGGCTGCCGCGCTGTGGCGAACGACCCACGCCCAATGGGCGCAATTCAACTGCCGATTCGATGTCGTCACCTACGACGGCCACCCTGACCATGCCCGCATGGAATGGCTGCGCAGCGCGTTTGAGGCATAGGCCGGAAAACCGGCGTGCCGCCCCACCGCCCACCTGCCGCCCAAGGTCGGCATCCCGGGCTCGTCCCGTGATCGCCGGCTCCTGCCCGGATCGTGCCATCCAGGGCAACAGCGCTAGACTCGGCGGATGACGCTTCCCCCCACCCTGCTGGACAGCCTTCGGGCCATCTTCCCCGCCGAGGCGCTGGCCATCGGCGAGGCGGAGCGCATCGCCTATTCCTACGACAACTCGCGCCTGCAGGCGCTGCCGGATGCGGTGGTGTTTCCGGTGGAACACGCGCAGGTCGAAGCGCTGGTGCAGGCATGCCGCGCGCACAGGGTGCCGGTGATCGGACGCGGGCGCGGCAGCAATACCACCGGCGCCAGCGTGCCGGTGGACGGCGGCGTGGTGGTCAGCTTCGAGCGGATGAACCGGATCGTGCGCATCGACCCGGACAACCGCCTCGCCGTGGTCGAGCCGGGCGTGCTCAACGGCGATCTGCAGAAGGCTCTTGAACCCCACGGCTTCTTCTGGCCGCCCGACCCCAGCTCGGCGCCATGGTGCACGATCGGTGGCAACCTGGCCTGCAACTCGGCCGGGCCGCGCACGGTGAAATACGGCAGCCCGCGCGAGAACACCCTCGGCCTGCGCGCCGTCGCCGGCAGCAGCCAGGGCTTCCGCTGCGGCACCCATACCAGCAAGGGCGCCACCGGCTACGACCTGACCCGCTTGCTGATCGGCTCCGAGGGCACCCTGGCGCTGATCACCGAGGCCACCTTGAAGCTCACGCCGAAGCCGTCGGCGGTGCGCACCCTGCGCGCGAGCTACCGCGACGTCGGCAGCGCCGCCCGCGCGGTAGCGCGCATCATGGCGCAGCCGGTGACGCCGTGTGCGCTGGAGTTCATCGACGACGTGGCGCTGAAGCTGGCGCACGACCACGGCGGCGACAGCGTGCCGCTGGCCGGCGCGATGCTGGTGATCGAGGTCGACGGCGAGCCGGCCACGCTGGGCAGTGCGGTCGATGCGGTGGCCGCGGCCGCCCGCGGCGACGGGCTGGAAGAGCTGCGGGTGGCGCGGGATGCCGCGGAAACCCGCGCGTTGTGGTCGGCGCGCAAGGCACTATCGCCGGCGCAGCGAACGATCTCCCCGCACAAGATCAACGAGGACGTGGTGGTGCCGGTCAGCCACCTGCCCGCGCTGGTCGACGGCATCAAGCGGCTGGCGGCGGAACACGATGTGCTGATCGTCACCTTCGGCCACGCCGGCAATGGCAACCTGCATGTGAACCTGCTGCCGCGCGACGACGCCGAACGCGCGCGCGCTCATGCCTGCCTGGCCGAGGTGTTCGCGCTGGTGATCTCGCTCGAAGGCACGCTCTCCGGCGAGCACGGCATCGGCATGGCCAAGCGCGAGTTCATGCCGCTGGCGCTGGAAGCTTCCACGTTGGCGCTGATGCGCAACATCAAGACCGCGTTCGATCCCGACGGCATCCTCAATCCGGGCAAGCTGCTGCCGGATGCCACCGATGCGATCGCCGCAACGCAAACCGGCCCGGGCTTCTGATGGGCGACCGCCTGCACGCGACGCTGGCGGAAATCCGCGCCTGCCGCCTCTGCGAGGCGCATCTGCCGCTGGGCCCGCGCCCGGTGCTGCAGGCGTCGGCGACGTCGCGCCTGCTGATCGTCAGCCAGGCGCCGGGGCGCAAGGTGCATGACAGCGGCATCCCGTTCAACGATGTCAGTGGCCAGCGCCTGCGCGAGTGGCTGGGCCTCGACCGCGGCACCTTCTACGACGCCGGCCGCGTGGCGATCGTGCCGATGGGCTTCTGTTTCCCCGGCACCGGCCGCGGTGGCGACCTGCCGCCACGGCCGGAGTGCGCGCCGACCTGGCAGCCGCGCCTGCTGCCGCTGCTGGCGCAGGTGCGGCTGACGTTGCTGATCGGGCAGTACGCACAGGCGGGCCTGCTCGGCGCGGCGCGGGCCGCCACGCTGACCGATACCGTGCGCGCGTGGCGCACGCACCTGGCCCACGGGCTGCTGCCGCTGCCGCATCCCAGCCCGCGCAACCAGCTGTGGCCGAAGCGCAATCCCTGGTTCGAACAGGAGCTGCTGCCGGTACTGCGCGAACGCGTGCGCGCGCTGCTGGGCGACGGCAGCGGGGCCTGAAGCGGCGCTGCGGCGCGCCTTGCCGCTCGCACGCCGACTCATCTAACCTGCCGGCACGTCATGGCCACGGGGCGTTCCCCCGGCCTTAGCCTGGGGAACACCAACATGCGGGATATCGATCGATGAGCATCAAGCTCCGCCTCGTGGCGATGAACTTCATGCAGTTTTTCGTGTGGGGCGCGTGGCTGATCACCATCGGCGCGTACTGGTTCCAGTACCGGCACTGGTCGGGCGCGCAGTTCGGCGCGATCTTCTCGACCATGGGCATCGCCTCGCTGTTCATGCCGTCGCTGATGGGCGTGATCGCGGACAAGTGGCTCAACGCGGAAAAGCTCTACGGGCTGCTGCACATCTGCGGCGCGGCGGTGCTGTTCATCGTGCCCGGCATCGACAACCCGACCACCTTGTTCTGGGTGATGCTGCTCAACATGATGTGCTACATGCCGACGATCTCGCTGGCGATCGCGGTGGCCTACAACGCGTTGAAGGCCGATGGCGCGGACGTGGTGCTGGTGTTCCCGCCGATCCGCGTGTGGGGCACGGTGGGCTTCATCGCCGCGATGTGGACGGTGAGCCTGCTGCACCTGGAAACCTCCGGCGGCCAGTTCTACGTGGCCTCCGCCGCGGCGCTGCTGCTCGGCCTGTATGCGTTCACCCTGCCGAAGTGCCCGCCGCGCCTGCGCGGCCAGGCGCACACGTCGTGGCTGGACACGCTGGGGCTGACCTCGTTCGCGCTGTTCAGGAACGCCAAGATGGCGATCTTCTTCGTGTTCGCGATGCTGCTGGGCGCGGCGCTGCAGCTGACCAACGCCTATGGCGACACCTTCCTGCACGACTTCGCCCATGTCGACGCCTACCAGGGCCTGCTCGCGGTGCGCTACCCGGCGATCATCATGTCGATCTCGCAGGTTTCCGAAACGCTGTTCATCCTGGCCATCCCGTTCTTCTTCAAGCGCTTCGGCATCAAGACCGTGATGCTGATCAGCATGCTGGCCTGGGTGCTGCGCTTCGGCCTGTTCGCCTACGGCGACCCGGGGCCGGGGCTGTGGATGATCGTGATGTCGTGCATCGTGTACGGCATGGCGTTCGACTTCTTCAACATCTCCGGCTCGCTGTTCGTCGAGGAGCAGAGCGACCCGGCGATCCGCGCCAGCGCGCAGGGCCTGTTCATGCTGATGACCAACGGCATCGGCGCGATCCTGGGCAGCTCGATCAGCGGCGTGATCATCGACGCCTGGTTCACCCGTGCCGACGGCAGCAAGGACTGGCACGGCATCTGGACCACGTTTGCATCGTATTCGCTGGTGGTGGCCGTGCTGTTCGTGATCTTCTTCAAGCACAAGCACGTGCGTGGCAGCACGACAGCCGCGGCGGACAGCCTGCACCGGGTGTGAAGCCGCCGAAGGCGGCGACGGGCCGGCGTGCCCTTGCCGCGCAGGCACTGCGGCTACAATGCGCGGATGCGTATCGGCCCTTACCTGATCGACCCGCCCGTGGTGCTCGCCCCGATGGCCGGCGTCACCGACAAGCCGTTCCGCCTGCTGTG
Organism: Lysobacteraceae bacterium; assembly: GCA_028866435.1. Lineage (GTDB taxonomy): Bacteria > Pseudomonadota > Gammaproteobacteria > Xanthomonadales > Rhodanobacteraceae > Rhodanobacter. The sequence goes on from JAGWIC010000002.1 coordinate 6,896, forward strand.
CAAGCGGCTCGGCGCCGGCCTGGCCGTGTCCGAGATGACCCACGCCGACCCGCGGCTGTGGCATACGCGCAAGTCGCTGCGCCGGATGGATCACGACGGCGAACCCGAACCGGTCAGCGTGCAGATCGCCGGCTACGACCCGGCCATGCTGGCGGAGGCGGCGCGCTTCAACGTCGCCAATGGCGCGCAGATCATCGACATCAACATGGGCTGCCCGGCCAAGAAGGTGTGCAACGTGTGGTCCGGCTCGGCGCTGTTGCAGGACGAACCGCTGGTCGCGCGCATCGTCAAGGCGGTGGTCGACGCGGTCGCGGTGCCGGTGACGCTGAAGATCCGCACCGGATGGGACCGGCAGCACCGCAATGCGCTCAACATCGCCCGCATCGCCGCCGACAACGGCATCGCCGCGCTGGCGGTTCATGGCCGCACGCGCGCCGACAAGTACGAAGGCGCCGCCGAGTACGCGACCATCGCCGCGGTGAAGGCGGCCGTGCGCATCCCGGTGCTGGCCAATGGCGACATCACCACACCGCAGCAGGCACGCCACGTGCTGGAGGTGACCGGCGCGGACGCAGTGATGATCGGCCGCGGCGCCCAGGGAAGGCCGTGGATCTTTCGCGAGATCAGCCATTTCCTCGGCACCGGCACACTGCTGCCCGAGCCGGCGCCGGTCGAGGTGGCGCAGATCCTGCTGGGCCACCTCGAGCAGCTGTACGCCTTTTACGGCGAACAGGCCGGCGTGCGCATCGCGCGCAAGCACCTCGGCTGGTATGCCAGGGACCGCCGCGAAAACGCCGCCTTCCGCCTGGTGGTCAACCGGGCGGAAAGCGCCGAAGAGCAATGGCGTCTTACCCGCCGCTATTTCGACACGCTGCAGGACCAGGCCTGCGCGACGCCCCGCCTCCCGGACGCCGGCGCGGACACCCCGCGGCGTGGCCGGCTGCCGACTGCCGCCGGCCACGCCCGCACACAAGCGCTCGCGGCGCGAGCTACCATGCCCCATCAGCAAATGGCCGCCATCCTCCATGAATAGACGCCAGGCTCCCGGTAGCGCGCAGGAAGTGGTCGACGAACTCGAACGGGCGCAGGCGCACTGGACGGGCATCGACACCCTGCTGCGACGACTGATCACCCGTTTGACCTATGCCGCCGAAGGACATGCGGCGGCGCTGGACCGCACCCTGGGCAGGATCCGCTCGCGGATGAGGGAGTCGTCCGACGAGGAACTGATCGAGCAATTGCTGCACGAGCTGACCGAGGCCGTGCGCTGCCTCGACGACGCCCCCGTCGCCAGCAAGGCCCCCGCCACGCCAGCGCCAGAGGCGCCGACGGCGACGGCCGACGACGCCCGTGCGGTGCTGCTGGCGGTACTGGACCGGCTGCAGCCGGATGAGGTTCTGCTCGCCCAGCTCGGCACGCTGCGCGCCGACATCGCCGCGGCCGCCGAGCCCGCGGCGCTGGCACGGCAGGCCGAAGCGTTGGCGGTCGCCGTCAACCGGCACGTCCGGCAACTGGCCGAACAGCGGGACGCGGCGGAGACTCTGCTCAACCATGTGACCGAGCAGCTGCTGGAACTGACCCGCTACCTGAGCACGGAAAACGTCGAGCAGCGCGAAGGCAGCGGCTCCCGCCAGCAGCTCGACCAGCATCTGATCAAGGAGATCGACGCGCTTGGCACGCAGATGCAACAAGCCAGCGACCTGCGCACCCTGCAGGCGGAGGTCGAGTCCCGCATTGGCGCCATCAGCGCCCATATGAAGGCGTTTCGCGAGCGCGAGGAGGCGCGCGAACGCGACTGGCAGGCGCGCGCCGAGCTGATGAACAAACGGATCCGCGAGTTGGAGAGCGCCGCCCACACCATGGAGGCAAGCCTGAGCCAGACGCAGCAACAGGCGTCGACCGACCTGCTGACCGGCATCGCCAACCGCATGGTCTACGAACAACACATCGCGCTGGTCTGCGACCGTGTCCGCGACGAGGCGGCCGAATCCTGCCTGCTGGTGCTGGACATCGACCATTTCAAGCAGATCAACGACCGCTTCGGCCACGCCGCGGGCGATCGCGCGCTGCGCATCGTGAGCGACCAGCTGAAGGCGCGATTGCGTGCCGACGACCTGATCGCCCGCTATGGCGGCGAGGAATTCACGGTGGTGCTGTCCGCCACCAACGGCGAAGCCGGGCTGCGCGTGGCCGAGACGTTGCGCACATGCATCGAGACCCTGAGCTTCCGCGGCCAGCAGCAACCGGTGAGCATCACCCTGTCATGCGGAGTCACCCAGTTGCGCCCGGATGACGACCCGCAACGCGCGTTCGAACGGGCCGACCGGGCGCTGTACCAGGCCAAGCGCAGCGGCCGCAACCGTTGCGCGATGCTGTGAGCGCACGGTGCGCGGCCTTCCAGACGGCTGAACGCCAACCGCCACGCAGCCAGGCCGTTCGCTGCAAACCCCGGCGAGCCGTTGTATGATTCGGCCCCTCAATCAATCTCTTTATCCGAAAAGAAGGATATATACGCCGATGAGCAGCCACCTCTTCACCTCCGAATCGGTCTCCGAGGGCCATCCGGACAAGGTCGCCGACCAGATCTCCGACGCCGTGCTGGACGCTATCCTCGCACAGGATCCGCGTGCTCGCGTGGCCTGCGAGACAATGGTCAAGACCGGCGTGGCGATTGTCGCGGGCGAAGTCACCACCAGCGCCTGGATCGACCTGGAGGCGCTCACCCGCAAGGTCATCGTCGACATCGGCTACAACTCCAGCGAAGTCGGCTTCGACGGTGAGACCTGCGGCGTGCTGAACCTGATCGGCAAGCAGTCGCCGGACATCAACCAGGGCGTGGACCGCAAGAACCCCGAAGACCAGGGCGCCGGCGACCAGGGCCTGATGTTCGGCTACGCCACCAACGAGACCAAGGATTTCATGCCGGCGGCGATCTACTACTCGCACCGCCTGGTCGAACAGCAGGCCAAGGTGCGCAAGGCGAAGAAGTCGCCGCTGCCATGGCTGCGCCCGGACGCCAAGAGCCAGGTCACCCTGCGCTACGAGGACGACAAGGCGGTGGCGATCGATGCCGTGGTGCTGTCGACCCAGCACGATGCGGACATCAAGCAGAAAGACCTGGTTGAGGCGGTGCGCGAGTACATCCTCAAGCCGGTGCTGCCGGCCAAGCTGCTGCACAAGGGCACCAAGTTCCACATCAACCCGACCGGCAAGTTCGTCATCGGCGGACCGGTGGGCGACTGCGGCCTGACCGGCCGCAAGATCATCGTCGACACCTACGGCGGCTGGGCCCGCCATGGCGGCGGCGCGTTCTCCGGCAAGGACCCGTCCAAGGTCGATCGCTCCGCCGCCTACGCCGCACGCTACGTGGCCAAGAACATCGTCGCCGCCGGCATCGCCGACCGTTGCGAGGTGCAGGTCAGCTACGCGATCGGTGTGGCCCACCCCACCTCGATCTCGGTGACCACGTTCGGTACCGGCAAGATCGGCGACGACAAGATCGAGAAGCTGATCCGCAAGCACTTCGACCTGCGCCCGTACGGCATCATCAAGATGCTCGACCTGATCCACCCGATGTACCAGCAGACCGCCAGCTACGGCCACTTCGGCCGCACGCCCCACCAGATGAAGGCGGCCGACGGCAGCACGTTCACCGCGTTCTCGTGGGAGCAGACCGATCGCGCCGAAGTGCTGCGCAAGGATGCCAAGCTGTAACTACGCATCCGTGCGCGGATGCCGCGCAGCAGACGTAAACGGGCCGCCTCGAGCGGCCCGTTTACGTTTCAGGCCAAGCTGCGGCGCTCAGTGGTCAGGCATCCTGGCGGGACCGCACCGGCGGTTTGCGCGCCACCAGATCGATCAGCGCCGACATGCCCTTGTGCCCGGCGCCTTCGTGGATCTCGGCGTCGTACGCCAGCAACTGCTCGATCTGCATGGCGCCAAATGCCCCGCGCAGCAGCGCTTCGGTGTACAGGTTCTCCACCGCCGATGGACCGCCCGTGCCGTAGTCGAGCTGTTCGGGACGGTAGCCTTCCAGCAACAGCAGGCCACCGGGCTTGAGCGCCGACTGCATGCCGGCAAACAGCCGCGCGCGCAACGCCGGGTCGGCGAACTGGATGAAGATCGCGGCAATCACGTCGAAACGATCGACACCGAAATCCCAGTGCGCCAGGTCGGCCAACTCCTGCCGCAGGGTCACCCCACGCTCGGCCGCCCACTGCTGGCCCTTGGCCAGCCCCACCGGCGAGGCATCCACCGCCAGCACGTCGAGCCCCTGCTCGGCCAGCCAGACGCCGTTGCGGCCCTCGCCATCGGCCACCGCCAGCGCAAGGCCATGGCTGGGCAACCGCCCGCGCTGGGCGGCCAGAAACGCGTTGGGTGCGGTGCCAAACAGGAAGCCGTCCGTGCGGTAACGCTCATCCCAAAGATTCATCGCCTGCCTCATGCTGCAGCATGCGCCGACCTTGCGGCGCGAACACGGGCCACCTCGGCTGGTGCGCCCGCAAGCGGTTTCAGCGGGTCGACGCGACCGCCAACAGGGGCTTCCTGACCGTGCGGCGGGCCAGTTTCACCCGCGTGTGCCGCGACCGATGGGCGAGCTGGCGCCTCGCCGGACAATGGCCGTGCCGATGCCTGCTGCACGAAGTACGGGCGACGACCCGCTTGCCGCGACGATGGTGATGCGCAGACCGCGGCACCGCTTCAGCCGCCTCGGCGGTGCCGATCGGCGACAAGGCTGCCAGCACGCGGTGCGCCATCCTGCCGCGGCTGTAGCCACCGCCGGCTTCGGCCACCAGGATCGCCGGGGTATCGCGGTGATCAAAACCGTCATCAAGCAGGCGCGCCATCAGATGGTCCCGCGCGGCCGCGGTGCGGCCGCCCAGCACCACGGCAAACAGGCGATGGCCATGGCGGACCGCGGTCGAGGCGAGGTTGAAGCCGGAGGCGTCGGTGAAGCCGGTCTTGAGGCCATCCATGCCCGGATAATGATCCATCAGGTGATTGTGGCCACGCACCAGCCGGCCGCGGAAGGTGAACTCCCGCGTTGAGAAATAGTGGGAGTACTGGGGAAAGTCGCGGTACAGCGCCATCGCCAGCTTCACCAGATCCCGCGCGGTGGTGGTGTTGCGCGGATCGGGCAGGCCCGAAGCGTTGTCGAAATGGGTGCGGCTCATGCCGAGCAGGGCGGCCTGGGCGTTCATCATGTCGGTGAAGTGGCCCTCGGTGCCGCCCAGCCCCTCCGCCAGCACGGTCGCCGCATCGTTGGCCGACTTGGTGACGATGGCCAGGATGCAGTCGGACACGGAGATCGTCCCGCCCGGACGCAGGCCGAGCTTGGTCGGCGCCTTGGCAGCGGCCCAGGGCGAGACCGCGAGCGGCTGGTCGATCTTCAGCGTGCCGTCCTTCAGGCCCTGGAAGGCGAGGTAGAGCGTCATCATCTTGGTCAGCGACGCCGGATAGTTCTGCGCATCGGCATTGACTTCGTTCAATACCTTGCCGCTGGAACCGTCGACCACGATCGACGCGTAGCCCGCGTGCGCCACCCCGGCGAAAAAACCCAGACCGCAAAGCAACACCGCCCACATCCTTTTAAGCTGGTCTAGCAGCGATCGTTGCATCACGAACCGGATTGCCAATGCCTATTCCTCACGACGGGGGCTGCCACAACGCAAAACATGGGCGCGACCATAGTGCATGGGCGCAACAATATCCATAGATATTCCCTTATCAGCTCATCCCAAACCCATGTTTTACCGAAAGTTAACGAACTAGCCAGCGCCACGGCAAGCGCGGCCGCCGCGGTGGCGGCCATATCTTGAATGGCCAGGCACGCAGGGGTTTGGAGCGGCCAGCGGCTACAATGGGCGGATGTCTCTTATCCAACTGCAAAGCGTCGACTTCAGCATCGGCGGCCCGCTCCTGCTCGAACATGTCGACCTGTCGATCGAATCGAACGAACGGGTCTGTATCGTCGGCCGCAACGGCGAAGGCAAATCCACCCTGATGAAGCTGATCGCCGGTGAGCTGCAGGCCGACGACGGCGAAGTCCGCGTGCAGAGCGGCGTGGTCATCGCGCGCATGGCGCAGGAGGTGCCCCAGGGCACCGCCGGCAGCGTATTCGACGTGGTGTCCGAGGGGCTGGGCGACCTCGGCCGCCTGCTGGCGCGCTACCACCACCTGCTGCACGAACTGCATACGCAGGCCGACTTCGATGCGCTCGGCAACGTGCAGCACGAGATCGAGGCCCAGCACGGCTGGGATCTGGACCGGCGCGTCGGCGAGGTCATCACCAAGCTGGAGCTGCCGGCCGACACCGATTTCAATGCCCTCTCCGGCGGCATGAAGCGGCGCGTGCTGCTGGCGCAGGCGCTGGTGCGCAAGCCCGACGTGCTGCTGCTGGACGAACCGACCAACCACCTCGACATCGAAGCCATCGGCTGGCTCGAAAACTTCCTCAGGCAGTTCGCCGGCAGCCTGATCTTCATCACCCATGACCGCAGCTTCCTGCGCGCGCTGGCCACCCGCATCGTCGAGATCGATCGTGGCGCCCTGACCGACTGGCCCGGCGACTACGACAACTACCTGCGCCGGCGCGAGGAGCGCCTGCACGCCGAGTCGCAGGCCAACGCTCTGTTCGACAAGAAGCTGGCGCAGGAAGAGGTGTGGATACGCCAGGGCATCAAGGCCCGGCGCACCCGCAACGAGGGCCGCGTGCGCGCGTTGAAGGCGCTGCGCAACGAGCGCGCCGAGCGGCGCAACCTCAACGGCAACGTCAAGATGACCGCCGCCAACGCGCAGGCCTCGGGCAAGAAGGTGATCGACCTGGAGCACGTGCACCAGGCCTACGGCGGCCGCGTGCTGATCGACGACCTCACCACCACGGTGATGCGCGGCGACCGCATCGGCATCATCGGCCCCAACGGCGCGGGCAAGAGCACCCTGCTGAAGATCATGCTGGGCGAACTCATCCCCCAGCGCGGCAGCGCCACGCTGGGTACCGGCATCCAGGTGGCCTACTTCGACCAGCACCGTCTGCAGCTCAACGACACCCAGAACGCGCTGGACAACGTGGCCGAGGGCCGCGAGTTCATCGAGCTCAACGGTCAGCGCAAGCACATCATCGGCTACCTGCAGGATTTCCTGTTCTCGCCCGAGCGCGCCCGCGCGCCGATCACCCGGCTCTCCGGCGGCGAGCGCAACCGGCTGCTGCTGGCCAAGCTGTTTGCGCAGCCATCCAACCTGCTGGTGATGGACGAGCCCACCAACGACCTCGACGTCGAGACGCTGGAACTGCTGGAAGAGCTGCTGACCGACTACCAGGGCACCCTGCTGCTGGTCTCGCACGACCGCGCCTTCCTCGACAACGTCGTCTCCAGCACCCTGGTGCTGGAGGGCAACGGCCGCATCGGCGAATACGTGGGCGGCTACAGCGACTGGCTGCGGCAGCGTCCGGCCGCCGCAGCCGCGGTTGCCGCGGCGGCGGCCAAGCCGGGCCTCACCCGCAGCGAGCCGGCGCCCGTGGTCGCCGCGGCGAAGCGCAAGCTGAGCTTCAAGGACCAGCGCGAGCTGGAGCAACTGCCGCTGCGCATCGAGCAGCTCGAGGCCGCCATCGCGGCCCATGGCGAAGCGATGGCCGAGCCGGCGTTCTTCAAGCAGGACAGCGCCGCGATCACCAGGGCCAACGAGGCGGTCGCGAAGCAGCAGGCCGAACTGGAGGCCGCCTACGCGCGCTGGTCCGAGCTGGACGGCTGACCGGCTGCGCCGCCGCGTGATGCGGATGGACCGGATCGAGCAGGGCCAGCAGCACATTGACATCCAGCAGCCAGGTCGTCTCCGGCGCGGGCCCGGGCGCGCGCGCCTCGCGCACGCCCGTCCTGGCCTTGCGGCTCACGGCGCCCACGGCGCTTCGTCACGCAGCGCGTTGATCTGCTCCAGGGTCGACGGCCGGGCGTCCTGGCGCACCGGCATCAGGCGAATCCCGTTGCGGAATTGCGGCGCCGCGGCGGCCGGCGCCAAGCCCTTGCGCGCCAGTTCCGACACCACCTCGCCCAGGGTGCGGCCCTGCTGCGCCGCCAGGGCGCGCGCAGCGGCGAGTACGTCTTCGTCCAGTTGCAGGGTGGTACGCATGTTCGATGCTCCGATCGGCAAGGCGATGCCGTCATCGACATCAAGCATCACGCATCACCGGTCAAGCCGGCACCTGCGGCCCGTCCCGAGCCAAGGGCAGCCACAGGCTGGCCAAGGCGCCCCTGGCATCGTCGCGCGCGTGCAGGCTGACGCCGGGCCATCGCCCTTCGCCTCGGGGCAGCGGCTCGCTGCGCGTCTATCAATGCGCCGCGCGCGTACGGCCCAGCCCGGCTTGCATGATGCGGTCGGTCCAGGCGATGCCGATGGCCGAGGCGATGAACACCACGTGGATGATGGTCTGCCACATCACGCCCTGCGGGGTCAGCGTGGAGCAGCGCTGTGCCGCGCCCTCAAGCGCCTGGACCATGCCGGCCAGCATCTCGGGGGTGCAGTAGGGCTGGCCACCGAGCGAACCGGCCTCGATGAACGTCTTCAGCAGGTGGATCGAGGAAATGCCGATGATTGCCATCGCCAGCTTCACCTTCAGCACCGAGGCATTGACGTGGCTGAGCCACTCCGGCTGATCCGGGTGATCCTCCAGCCCCAGCCGCGAGACGAAGGTCTCGTAGCCGCCGACGGTCACCATGATCAACAGGTTCGAGATCATCACCACGTCGATCAGGCCGAGCACGATCAGCATGATCTCCTGCTCGCCCAGCCGCGGCGCCTCGTGGATCAGGTGCCAGAGCTCCTTGCCGAACAGGAATACGTAGACGCACTGCGCCACGATGAGGCCGAGGTAGAGAGGCAGCTGCAGCCAGCGCGAGCCGAAGATGAAGTAGGCGAGCGGATTGGGTCTCAGGGGTTTGCGATCTGGCATGGCGGCAAGTCTGCGATGGAAGGCCGCAGCCTACCGAGCCGGCATCGACATGCCAAGCCGCAGGGTCGACGGCGCGTCAGCCGGTGTTCTGCAAACCCTGCGACACGCCATTGACGCAGGCCACCAGCGCCTGCAGCAAGGCATCGTCGCTGCAGTCGCTGGCGCGCCAGCGTTGCAGCAGGTCGACCTGCAACAGGCTCATCGGGTCGACGTACGGGTTGCGCAGCCCGATCGACGCGGCCAGGCGCGGGCTCTCCTGCAGCAGCGATCGATGGTTCTGCAGTCGCAGCAGCCATTGCCGCGTGCGCTGGAACTCGTCGCGAATCATCCCGAACATCTCTTCGTGCAGCTCGCCCGACAGTCGCGAGAACGCCTCGGCGATATCCAGGTCCGACTTGGCCAGTATCATTTCGACGTCGTCCAGCATGTTCTGGAAGAACGGCCAGTCGCTGGCCATCTCGATCATCGCGGCCTCGCCGAACTGCTGCACGCCCTGCTCCAGCGCGCCGCCCAGGCCATACCAGCCGGGCAGGATCGTGCGGCACTGGGTCCATGCGAAGACCCAGGGGATGGCGCGCAGATCCTGTACGCCGCGCATGCTGCGACGGCTGGCGGGACGCGAGCCCAGCGTCATCCGCTCGATCACGTCGATCGGCGTGGCGCGGCGGAAATAGCTGACGAAATGCGGATGGTCGACGAAGGCGCGGTAGGTGGCCCGGCTGCGGGCCGACAGCCATTCCATCTGCGCCCGCCAGCGCTCCTCGCGCGGCTCTTCGTCGCGTGGCCGCAGCGAGGCGCCGAGCACGGCACCGATGGTCTGCTCCAGGTTGCGCAGCGCCAGCGCGCGGATGCCGTACTTGCGGTGGATCACCTCGCCCTGCTCGGTGACGCGAAGCACGCCGGCCACCGAGCCGCGCGGCGAGGACATCAGTGCGGGCGCGATGCGCGCGCCGCCGCGGCTGGCGGAACCGCCGCGGCCGTGGAAGAAGGCCAGCTCGATGCCCGCCTCGCGGGCGACCTCGAGCAGTTCGACCTGGGCGCGCTGCAGCCCCCAGCGCGAGGCCAGCGTGCCGCCGTCCTTGCCGCTGTCGGAATAGCCGAGCATCACCCATTGCTGGTTGCCGCGCCCGGCCAGGTGCTGGCGATACACCGGGTCGTCGAGCAAGGCGCGCAAGGTGGCCGGTGCGTTGCTCAAGTCGTCGACGGTCTCGAACAACGGCGCGATGTCGAGCGGCACGTGGTTGCCTTCGATCAAGCCGCCATAGCGCGCCAGCGCCAGTACCGCCAGCACGTCGGCGGCGGAACGCGCCATGCTGATGATGTACAGGCCGACCGACTCCCGGCCGTAGCGGCGGCGCGAGTCGCCGAGGGTGGCGAACACGTCGTACAGGGATTTCACCACGGCGGCGTGGCCGATCGAAAACCGCTCCGCGCCACTGGCGTAGGCACGCAGCCGCGCCACGCGCGCGGCGGGCGCGAGCTCCGACCATGCCGGGTCGTCGAGCAGCGCCGCCAGCGCCTCGTCGTGTACCTGGGAGTCCTGGCGCACGTCCAGCCGCGCCAGGTGCAGGCCGAACGTGCGCACGCGGCGGATCAGCCGCTGCACGGCATAGGCACCGGCATGCATGCCACGATGCTCGACCAGGCTGTCGACCATCAGCTGCAGATCGGCGAGCAGGTCGACCGCCGAGCTGTAGCCCTCCGCGTGATGGTCATCGAGGCTGGCCTCCAGCCGCGCGCCGATCAGGGTGAGCAGGCAGCGATACGGCATGTCCGCGTGGCGCGGACGGATCCGGGCCGCCGCCTGCGGGAAGCGCTCGCGATACGCGTCGAGGCGCTGCTGCAGCTGTGGCGAGGTCTTCGCACGCCCTTCGGTCTGGCTGAGCAGCCGCGCCAACGCCGACACGTCGGCAAGGTAGCGCTCGATCACCTGCGCACGCTGGGTCGCCAGGCTGGCGGCGATGGTGTCGGCGCCGACATTCGGGTTGCCGTCCATGTCGCCGCCCACCCAGGTGGCGAAACCGAGCAGCCGGGGCAGCTTGGCCGCCACGCCGTAGACCGACTGCAATGCCTCGGCCAGCGATTCATACAGCGCCGGCACGATGCGATAGAGCGGGTTGGCGAGATAGAAACCGACGTGGTGGTGCTCGTCCTGCACCGTCGGGCGCACCGGCGAGGCCTCGGCCGTCTGCCAGCCGGAGGACAGCGCCATGAAGATGCGGTCGTCGTCCTCCTTGCGCTCCTGCGGCGTGCGGGTCGGATCGAAGCTGTCGACCAGGGCCTGCACGATGGCCTGCTCCTTCTCCAGCAGCGAGCGACGCACGGCCTCGGTCGGGTGCGCGGTGAACACCGGCTCGATCCAGAGTTTTTCCAGCCAGCCCAGCAATTCGTCGGCACCCACGCCCTGCGCCTTCAACCGCCCCAGCACATCCAGCAGGGACTCCGGCTGCGGCGCCTTGCCCTCGCGCTGGTAGTCGCGGCGACGACGGATGCGGTGCACCCGCTCGGCCGTGTTGACGGCCTGGAAATAGGTGGCGAACGCCCGCGCCAGCGCCTCGGCGTGGGCGGCGTCGAGTCCGGCCAGCGATTCGGCCAGTTCCGCCACCGAGGCGCCCTCGCGGCGGCGCCGGATGGCGGCGGTACGCACCTGCTCGACCCGGTTGAAGAACGCCTCGCCGTCCTGTTCCGCCAGCATGCGCCCGACCATGGCGCCGAGCCGCCCCACGTTCTCACGCAACGGCTCGTCATGGGGCAGGAATTCGGGTTCGCGGTTGGTGTCCATCACTCGGGTCCAGGTCAAGGTAAGCGCCCAGCCTACCAATTCCTGCGGCAGTAGAGGCGTCCAAACGAATATCCCGCTACAATGAGCGGCTTGTAGTGCCCGCCGAGGGGCGCTGCGACCGTTGGTGAACACGGAGCGATCCGATGACTGATCACCACAACGGCCAGGCTCGGCGCGGCACGTTCCACAACGGCGCTCTGCAAGCGAGTCCCTTCGCGAGGAACCGGTCATCCAGGGCCGGGCTCTTCGCAAGGGCCTCCAACCAACCGGAGATACCCATGAGCGCTGTCAGCAAAGAAACCATCGCCCACGATTACAAGGTCCGCGACCTTTCGCTCGCCGAGTTCGGCCGCAAGGAACTGGACATCGCCGAGCCCGAAATGCCGGGCCTGATGTCGATCCGCCGCAAGTACGCGCCGCAGCAGCCGCTGAAGGGCGTGCGCGTCACCGGCTCGCTGCACATGACGATCCAGACCGCGGTGCTGATCGAAACCCTGAAGGACATCGGCGCCGACGTGCGCTGGGCCTCGTGCAACATCTTCTCGACCCAGGACCATGCCGCCGCCGCGATCGCCGCCAGCGGCACGCCGGTGTTCGCCTGGAAGGGCGAGACGCTGGAGGAATACTGGGACTGCACGCTGGACGCGCTGTCCTTCCCCGACGGCAAGGGCGGCGTCCTCGGGCCCCAGTTGGTGGTCGACGACGGTGGCGACGTGACTCTGCTGATCCACAAGGGCTACGAGCTGGAGAACGGTTCGACGTGGGTCGAGGAAAAGGCGTCCTCGCACGAGGAACAGGTGATCAAGAACCTGCTCAAGCGCGTCGCCAAGGAGCGCCCGGGCTACTGGCACACCGTGGTCAGGGACTGGAAGGGCGTCTCCGAGGAGACCACCACCGGCGTGCACCGGCTGTACCAGATGCTGGAGGCAGGCAAGCTGCTGGTGCCGGCGATCAACGTCAACGACTCGGTCACCAAGAGCAAGTTCGACAACCTGTACGGCTGCCGCGAGTCGCTGGCCGACGGTCTCAAGCGCGCGATGGACGTGATGCTGGCCGGCAAGGTCGCGGTGGTGTGCGGCTACGGCGACGTCGGCAAGGGCTGCGCGCACAGCCTGCGCGCCTACGGCTCGCGCGTGGTGGTCACCGAGATCGACCCGATCAACGCGCTGCAGGCGGCGATGGAAGGCTTCGAGGTCAACACCGTCGAATCCACCCTGGGCCGCGGCGACATCTACGTCACCACCACCGGCAACAAGGACGTGCTCACCCTCGACCACCTCAAGGCCATGAAGGACCAGGCCATCGTCTGCAACATCGGCCACTTCGACAACGAGATCCAGGTCGACGCGCTGAACGCCATGTCCGGCGTGCGCAAGATCAACATCAAGCCGCAGGTCGACAAGTACCTGTTCCCCGATGGCCGCGCGCTGTTCCTGCTGGCCGAGGGCCGCCTGGTCAACCTGGGCTGCGCCACCGGCCACCCGAGCTTCGTGATGTCCAACTCGTTCGCCAACCAGACCCTGGCGCAGATCGACCTGTGGGCGAACAAGGATCTCTACGACCCGAAGGTCTACATCCTGCCCAAGAAGCTGGACGAGGAAGTCGCGCGCCTGCACCTGGAGAAGATCGGCGTCAAGCTGACCACGCTGACCGACGCCCAGGCCGCCTATCTCGGCGTACCGAAGGAGGGCCCGTACAAACCCGAGCACTACCGCTACTGAGTACCCGTTACCGGCGGCAACCGGGAGCACACAGGGCGCGCAGCTCCGGCTGCGCGCTTTTTGTTACCGCCGGCAGCCAGCCGGCCATCCCCGCCCAGGCCGGGGGCGACTACTTTTGCCAGTCGGGCCGCGTTGGCCGTGGAGCGCGGGCGACCGAAGCGCAAGTGGCTGCGGCTTCGTTCACTTGGCTTCCACGGCCCACGCTCCTAGGATGACGCACCGGGTGAACCGAAAGGGGGCCAGGGTGCCCGCACCTAATCCGGTGCAGTGGACATGGGGAAGCTTGAGCCGCAACCTGCGCCGGCAACCATGAGGGCCGGGGACACGCCCGGCGCGGCGTCTGTTCTGGCATTCAGCGGGCGACGAGTCCAGCTTGCCAATCTCCCTCGCAGAAAGGATGCGCGACGATGACAGCGGCAACGACCACCCGCCTGCTTCCTCCGGAAGACTACCCGCACTGGGCCGCCGCGGTTGCGGCCTCGCCCGACGGCAGCGTCTATTCACTGCCCGACTACCTCGACTCACTCTGCATCGCCACGGGCGGGAGCTTCCGCGTGCTTGTCGCCGAGCACGACGGTCGCATCGCAGGTGGCGTCGCCCTGTTCGAGCGCGACAGCCGCTGGGGCACGTTCGTCTCGCCGCGACGGCTGCTTTACTACAACGGACTGGTACTGGTGCCCCACACATCGAGCAGCCCGGGGCGCGTCGCCTCCTGGCGGCTGCGGACCCTGGACGCGCTGGAACGCGCGCTGGCGCAACTGCCGCACGGGCGCCTGCGATTCAAGAACCGCTCGACCTGTACCGACCTGCGGACATTCCAATCGCGCGGCTGGTCGGTGCAACCGACCTATACCTACGTGGTGCATATCGACGACTTGCCCACCGCATGGGCACGCGTCGACAAGAACCAGCGCCGCCTGATCGCACGCTGCACCGAGCAAGGCTTGCGCCTTTCCAATGACGACGACTTCGACGCCTTCCATCGGCTGCACCTGCAGACCCATGAGCGCAAAGGCGCGCCGCTGTACCTGCCGCGGGAAAATTTTCTGCGCTTCGTCGAGACCCTGCGCGCCAGGAATCTGTGCCGTCTCTACCACGCGCGGCTGCCGAACGGACGGGTGGCGGCCACCCAGCTGGTGCTCACCGGACCTCATCCCGTCAGTCACACCGTATGCGCCGGCGCCGATGCCGAGTTGTTGAGCCTCGGTGCCGCCTCGTTCCTGCGCTGGAGGGTGCTGGAGGATCTGGCCGCGGCGGGATACCGCGCCAACGACCTGACCGACGCCGAACTCAACTCCGTCACCACATTCAAGTCTCAGCTCGGCGGGGAGCTGTCGCTGTGCCTGGAAGTATCGCGGCCCGACCACTGGCGCTTCCGCCTTGGCCAGCTGGCGGCGTCGCTGCCCCATCGGGCCCGCCACGGTGTGCGACGCGCACTGCAACGCTCCGCCGCGGGTTCGGCGTGAGCGCGCAGCCGCTATCGGGCGCCCAGCTGATTTGCACTGCACTCCGGCGTGCCGGCATCGAGTGCGTGTTCGGCCTGCCGGGCACGCAGACGGTGGCGCTGTACGAGGCGCTGCGCACTTCGTCGTTGCGCAGCATCGTGGCCACCCATGAACTGTCGGCGGCGATGATGGCCAACGGCTATTATCGTTCGTCCGGGCGGGTTGCCGCGCTGCTGACGATTCCCGGCCCCGGTTTCACCTGGGCACTGACCGGCCTGGCCGAAGCGGCGCTGGATTCGGCCGCGCTGCTGCACCTCACCACCCAACCGGCGCACGCGCCGGGGCAGCAGTTCCAGCTGCAGGCACTGGATCAGGCCGCCATCGCCGCGGCGCTGACCAAGGCCCAGCACCGGATAGACCACGCCGACGAAGTGACCCCGGTGCTGACCATCGCGCACGCCGAGGCCTGCACCGGCGAACCCGGCCCCGTGCTGGTGCAGGTCGCCCGGGAGGCGTTGCGCGCGTCCGCGCCGCTGTCGGCCGCCATGACGGGCCCACCGGCACCGGCCGAAGCCGAAGTGGCCGCGCTCGACGCGACGGTGGCTGCGCTGAGCCAGGCCAGTCGCTGCGTACTGCTGCTGGGCCAGGGCTGCGCCGGCGCCGGCGCCGGCGAACCGGCCAGGCGACTGGCCGAAACCCTGTCCGCCGCGGTCGTCACCACCACCTCGGGACGCGGCGTGGTGGCCGAAGACCACCCCTTGTCGCTGGGCTTCGAGCTGGGCGGCAACGAATGCGCCACGCTGAACGCGCTGATCGAGGCCAGCGACCTGGTGCTGGCCGTCGGCTGCAAGTTCTCGCACAACGGCAGTCGCGGCTTCGAACTGCGGATAGCGCAGGACAAACTCATCCACGTCGACGCCTGTGCCGACGTGCTGGGTGCAAACTACCCCGCGCGACACCTGATCCGCGCCGACGCCCCCACCTTCCTTGCCTCCCTGCTGCAGCGACTTGGCCCAGTCCCCCGCCCCGGCGGCTTCGGCGAGGGGGAAATCGCGCAATGGCGCGCACGCTGCCGCGCCGAGAGCCTGCACCACCGGGTCGAACCTCGCATCCACGGCGTACCCTCGGGGCGGCCGCAGGCGTTCTTCGATGCGCTGCGCCACACCTTGCCCCGCGACGCCTGCCTGGTCACGGATTCGGGCCAGCACCAGGGGCTGGCACGGCGACACTTCCGCGTACTCTGCCCGCGTGGCTTGATCGTGCCGACCAATTTACAGTCGATGGGTTTCGGTATCAGTGCCGCGATCGGCGCCCGCCTCGCCAACCCGGATCGCCCGGTGGTGGCGCTGATCGGCGATGGCGGACTGGCCATGTCCGGGCTGGAGCTGCTGACGGCGGTGCGCGAGCGCCTGCGGTTGACCGTGATCGTGTTCGTCGACGGCGCCTACGGGTTGATCCGCATGCAGCAATTGGCCACCTCGGGGCATGTGTACGACACCAGGTTCAACGGCCCGGATCTTGCCGCCTTTGCGGCATCCATCGGCGCAACCCACATGCGTCTCGACGGCGCGCCGGAGACAACCCTGGCCACGGCAATCGCAGCACCGGGCGTGACCCTGGTCGAGGTGCGCGTCGGCGACACCCTGCCGATGCACTGGTTGCGTACCCGGAGCGTCGCACGCGGCGTGCTGGGATCGCGGCTGTTCGCCTGGCTGCGCCGTCAACGCGGTTGACGCCGACAGCGGCCGCCATTGGCCTCCACCAGTGCTAGCATGACCCGACGTGCGCGGCATCGACGATGTACACGTCTGCCTTGGGGGGGAGTGCTATGAGGACACAGGCGCAGCAGCGAACGCCGGCGATCGTGGTGGGTCGTGGCGCAACGGCACTGGGCATCCTGCGCTGTCTGGTGCTGGCAGGCATCCCCGCCTATGTGGCCTGCCCGCCGGGCGATCAGGTGAGCCGTTCACGCTGGTTCCGGCCAACCCCCGGTGCCGTGCCCTGGGACGGCAGCCTGGGACCGCGGGGCTGGGACGCGCTGCGCGACATGCCGCTGCCCGAGGCGGTGCTGATCGCCGGCGCCGACGATGCCGCGCTGTGGCTGGCGGATCTGCCCGGCCATGACGTGGGCCGGCGCTTTCGCAGCAGCACCTGCTCTCGCCAGACCCAGGAAATCCTGCAGGACAAGTCGCGCTTCGCCGCCTTGCTGCGCGAGCTGGATATTCCTCATCCGCCCACCTTCAGCATCGAGTCGATCGCCGACATCGAGGCGATTCCCTTCGACCGGCTCGACCGGATTTTCATCAAACCGGTCAACTCGCAGAAGTTCAGCGACGTGCTGGGCGTCAAGGGCGTCTGGGTCAACGGCAGGGAGGAGTTGCTTGCGCAGTGGCAACGTCTGCACGCGCAAGGCTTCCAGCTGATGGCGCAGGAGTACGTTCCCGGCTCGGCGGCCGACCACTACTTCGTCGACGGATTCCGCGATGCCGGCGGCAAGCTGACCGGGTTGTTCGCGCGGCGGCGCTGGCGCATCCACCCCGCCGACTTCGGCAACAGTTCCTATTGCGAGAGCATCCCGCTGGCCGACGTGCGCGCACCGGTGGAAAACCTGGCCAGGCTGCTCGAAAAGGTCGATTACCGGGGCATCTTCAGTGCCGAGTTCAAGCGCGACCGCCGCGATGGCCAGTTCCGCATCCTCGAAGTGAACACGCGCGCCTGGACCTATGTCGAGTTCGCCGCGCGCTGCGGGGTCAATGTCTGCGAGATGGCATGGCAGGATGCGCTTGGACTGCCGGTGACGGTCGCGCCGGCAAACTATCCCGTCGGTGCCGGTTGCGCGGACCTGTATCGGGACATCCATTCGGTGCGGTCGCAGGACGCGGCGGCCCGCGGCCCGCTATCGAAGATCCTGCTGCAGTGGGCACGCGCCCACCTGCACTCCTTTCGCCTCGATGATCCCATCCCCGGGCTGTCATACGCATGGCAGGTGATGACCCCGCGGCTGAGGCGAGGCTCGGGCAACTAGCCCCGGCAGCCGTTTCAGCCGACCCGGGAAGCGGGGTCGGGCGGCCCACGGGCGCCGCCGAACGCCTGCATCCGCCGCAGCCAAACCGACCCATGCCGTATCGACGACTGCCGGCAACGGCCCGCGGCGGCGCGTGTCTGGCGCGGATCGCTTGCGGTTTGCATGGCATTCGCGCCCGGCGAGGAAAATCGGTGTCGACGGTTATTTATATCGCTCCATCGCGACGCAAAGATATATAATCGCCGCCAACGCTATCAGGACCCCAGGCAATGTCGGCCATCAGCTTCGAATTCTTTCCGCCCAAGACGGACGAACAGCGCGCGCAGTTGGACCGCGCCGCGGGGGCGCTGAAGGCCTACCAGCCGGACTATGCCTCGGTCACTTTCGGCGCCGGCGGCTCCACCCTCAGCTACACCAGTGAGGCCGTCGCCCGCCTGCATCGTCAGCACGGCTTCAACGTGGCGCCGCACCTGTCCTGCATGGGCGGCACCCGCGCCGAGATCGCCGAATTGCTCGATGGCTATCGTGCCGCCGGCTACCGCCGCCTGGTGGCGCTGCGCGGCGACATGCCCTCGGGCATGGCCACGGCCGGCGACTTTCGCTATGCCGCCGAACTGGTGGATTTCATCCGCAGCCACAGCGGCGACCACTTCCACATCGAAGTGGCGGCCTACCCGGAAACCCACCCGCAGGCGGAGGACGCGCTGCGCGACCTGCATCACTTCAAGGCCAAGGTCGACGCCGGCGCGAACGGCGCCATCACCCAGTATTTCTTCAACCCGGACGCCTATTTTCGCTTCGTCGACGATGTCCGCAAGCTCGGCGTGAGCGTGCCGATCGTGCCCGGCATCATGCCGATCTCGAACTACAGCCAGCTGAAGCGTTTCTCCGACATGTGCGGCGCGGAGATCCCGCGCTGGATCGCCAAGCGCATGCACGCGCACGGCGACGATGCCGACGCCGTGCGCGCGCTGGGTGCCGAAGTGGTGGCGCAAATGTGCCGGCGCCTGCTCGACGGCGGCGCTCCGGGCCTGCACTTCTACACGCTCAACCGGGCCAGAGCAACGCAACTGGTACTGCAGCAACTTCGCTGAGACCGACCCCGGCTATGCTGCGGCCATGTGCCCACAGTCTGCCCGGTTCCGGCTGATCTCCTGTTGCCTGATGCTGTCCGGCCTGGCCGTCCTGCCCGGCCGGGCCATGGCCCAGACGACCATCAACCGCTGCATCGGCGCCAACGGCGGCATCGTGTTTTCGGACCAGCCCTGCGCCGCGCCGCCGGCCAGCAAGGCCGGCGACGGCACGCCGGCAACGGCGGATTCCGCTCCCGGCAGCACGGCGCCGATGCTGTGCGCCGCCGACGTCGTGCAGTTGCGTCGACGCATCAGCGCGGCCTTCGCCCGCCACGACGCCAACCGGCTGGCCGGCCTGATGCTCTGGGACGGTGACAGCGAAGGCTCGGCCATCGCCGACATGCGCTCGCTGGACGAGCTGGTGAAGGGTTCGTTGCTCGATATCCGCGCGCCCGGCGCCCCAGCCACTGGCCGCGACCCGGCTCCCGCGCAGTCGCTGGGTGGCATCGCACTGGATCCCTTCGGCACCGGCGCCGGCACCGTGCCGGCCACGGGCGGCAACCAGCTGGTGCTGCAAACCACCGGCGCCGGCGGTCCGCAGGAGCGGCCATTCGACCTCGTCCGCCGCGCCGGCTGCCTCTGGCTGCGCAGCGCGGATTGAGCCGCAGCGGTTATCATGGCTACCCCCTTCAGGAGCATCGACATGGCCCAGCAATACCCCGATTGGATCTGGCAGAACGGCGACATCAAGCCCTGGGCCGAAGCCACCACGCATGTGATGTCGCACGCGCTGCACTATGGCTCGTCGGTGTTCGAGGGCATCCGCAGCTATGCCACGCCCGATGGCGCGGCGATCTTCCGCCTCACCGACCATCTCAACCGGCTTTACCAGTCGGCCAAGATCTACGACATGGCGCTGCCGTATTCCGCCGAGGAACTGGCCGCCGCCTGCCGCGCGGTGATCAAGAAGAACGGGCTTGGCGCCGCCTATCTGCGTCCGGTCGCCTATCGTGGCCTTGGCGGCTTCGGGCTGTCGGCCGAAACCCCGATCGACGTGGCGGTGGCGGCGTGGCCGATGGGTCCCTACCTCGGGCCGGAAGCGCTGAAAAATGGCATCGAGGCCTGCGTGTCCAGCTGGCAGCGCTTCGCGCCGAACACCATTCCGGCCGGCGCCAAGGCTGGCGGCAACTACCTCTCCGGCCAGCTGATCGCCCGCGAGGCACGTCGACTGGGCTTCGGCGAGGGCATAGCGCTGGCATCGACCGGCCTGCTCAGCGAAGGCGCGGGCGAAAACCTGTTCCTGGTATTCGACGGCGTGCTGCACACCACGCCGGCCAGCGCGTCGATCCTCGCCGGCATCACCCGCGACACGCTCAAGACCCTGGCCCGTGAAGACGGCATCGAGGTGGTCGAACGCGATATTCCGCGCGAATACCTGTATCTGGCCGACGAGCTGCTGATGTGCGGCACGGCGGCGGAAATCACGCCGATCCGCTCGGTCGACGGCAAGCCCGTGGGCGCGGGCAAGGCCGGCCGCGTGACCCTGCGCCTGCAGGAATTGTTCTTCGGCCTGTTCGACGGCCGCACCAACGACAAGTGGGGCTGGCTGGAAGCCGTCTGATTCATCCGCTCCAGTGGGAGCCCGCTCGCGGGCGATGCGCTTGCTTTTGAGGCACAACGAACCGCATCGCCCGCGAGTGGGCTCCTGCAACGCCGCTTTCAGCTGAACACGATACTGGCCACGGCGCCATTGCCGTCGGTGCGCGGACGCATCGAGACGTCCCAGCCATAGAGTTCGCACAGGCGGCGCACGATGGCCAGGCCCAGCCCGGCACCGCTGCCGCCGGCGCCCTCGCCGCGCACCCCGCGCTGGAACAGCCGCTCGGCGTCTTCCGGCTTGATGCCGGGGCCGGTATCGATGACTTCGACGCCACCGCCACCCACCTCGACCCGCACGCTGCCTTCCAGGGTGTACTTGATCGCGTTGCCGATCAGGTTGGTCAGCGCCACCGCCAGCACCGACGCCGGCGCGTTGACGTTGACCGGCTCTTTCACCGCCAACTCGATCGTCAGCGGCTTGCCGCGCATCTGCGGCCGCTGGCTCTCGATGACGTCGGCGGCCACCTTGCCCACCTCGGTGGTCTCGCCGCGCGTCGGCCCACGGCGTTCGGCGCGCGACAGCAGCAGCAACGCCTCGATCAGCTCGGTCGCCTGGCGCGAGGCACGCTCGATCCGCTTCAACCGCTCGCGGAGCTTTTCGGTGAGATCCGGCGAGCCCTGCAGCAGCTCGGTGGTGCTGGCGATCACCGCCAACGGCGTGCGCAGCTCGTGGCTGACGTCGGAATTGAACTCGCGATCGCGCTCGACCATGGACGTCAGCCGATTGGAATATTCATCCAGCGCCACCGCCAGTTCGCCGACTTCGTCGTCGGCAAAATGCGGCGCCAGCGGCTCGGCCTTGCCGGCCTTGCGGAAATCGCGCAGGCGATTGGCCAGGTCACTGACGGGCTTGAGCACCTTGCGCGACAGCCACAAACCGATGGCCAGCGACAGCAGGCTGAACAGCAGTACCGCGCCGACCAGCGACAGGATCAGCTGCTGCTTGCCCAGATCCTCGCGACTGATGTCGTAGCGGGTGAAGCCGATGATGCCATCCTTGCGCTGCACGGCAAGTTTGTAATGCCGCTTGCGTCCCTGACTGTCGAGTTCGTAGATGTCATGCACGCCGGTCCTGAGGTTCTGCCAGGCCAGCGGCATCTTGTAGAGCGTGCGATCGCTCTTGAACCATGCCTCGATCAGCTCCGACACCGGGGGCTGTTTGGCAATGATCTTGTCGACTGCCTGATCAACATCGTTCTGCAGGCTTTGATTGATCAGCTGGTTCTCCACCTTGGCGCGCACGTAAAGCGAGGCCACGGCAAACAACGCGCTGAGGCCGAAGCCAAACAGCGCGAAGGAGACGATCAATCGGAAGCGAAGCTTACGCCTGGACTGCATCCGGCTCGACCATCCGATAGCCAATGCCGTGCCGTGTATGGATCAGCGGCTTCTCGAACGGCTTGTCGATCGCCGCGCGCAGGCCGTGGATATGCACGCGCAACGAATCGCTGTCGGGCAGTTCCTCACCCCACACGCGCTGTTCCAGGTCCTGCCGGGTCACCACCGACGGGCTGGCCTCCATCAGCGCCTGCAGCAGCTTCAGGCCGATTGGGTTGAGCTGGATCGACTTGCCCTCGCGGTTGACCGTCAGCGTGTCGAGGTTGAAGGTGAGGTCGGCCACCTTGAGCACCCGGCTCTGCGGACCCTTGCCGCGACGGGCCAGCACTTCCAGCCGCGCCGCCAGCTCCTGCAGCGCGAACGGCTTGGTCATGTAGTCGTCGGCCCCCGACTCGAAGCCGGTGAGCTTCTGCTCTAGCGCATCGCGCGCGGTCAGCATCAGGATCGGGGTCTGCTTGTGCGCCTCGTGGCGCAGTTTGCGCGCCACCTCCAGACCGTCCATGCCCGGCAGGGTCAGGTCCAGCACGATCACGTCGAAATCATGCACCACGGCCAGGTGCAGGCCGGTCACGCCGTCGCCCGCAAAGTCGACCACGTGGCCGCGGTCCTCCAGGTAATCGCCGATATTGGTCGCGATATCGCTGTTGTCTTCAATCACCAGTACACGCATGTCCACTCCTGCACCACCGGCGCACAGGCCGACTGGGGTTGCCAGCTTAACAAGCTTGCGCAAACGAAGCGCGCCGCTTGCCCGACAAATCTGCACGGCACCGCCAAGAAAAAGGCCCAGATGCACGACTCGCCGTCGCCACACCTGGGCCCAAGCTACCGCCCCGACACCACTATCCGCCGTCACCGGATTCGCATGACGCAAATAAACAGTCCCGTCGTTATAGAGGGTCGCGGGTTACGATGCAGTTAACCCGCCCGTCTCAGGGCATCTGATCTGCCATGCCGCGCGCACCCACCGTCATGACAGTTATCCCTCGGCGCTCAAACGTCGCACCGGTGCGCCGACTTCGTCCGGCAGGCGACAAATATGCGTACCGGTGACGATCTGGCAACCGGCCCGTGCATGGATCAGGCGGCTGGCGGCATCACCTGATTTCGCGTCCAGGGTGAAATCGATGGTCTGCCGATAGCGGCGCGAAGCCGCTGCCGCACCCGGCAAGCCATATCGCCACCCCCGCATCGCGTCGAGCGCGGCCTGCTCGAAGACTCCCGCAGGCGCTGCGCGGACCAGCCGCAAGTCCGTGACGCCGCCATTGCTGGTCAGACTGAACTCGACCACCACTTGTCCCTCGATGCCGCGCTGCAGCGCCACCTGCGGATACACCGGCTGACGTACGCGAATCGGCGCCGGAGGCGTCTCGGCAAGCACCGGCTGGGCTGCGGCAGGGGCCACTGTGAGGGAAATCGGGGCAAGCCGGTGCGGCGGCAAATCATGCACCTGCCACGCCACGGGGGCTCGCGGCACGACCCGCAACCCGGGTCGGTGCGAGGGCGCCGTCGGCACCTTCGAGGACCGCCGCGGCAAGCGGATACTGCCGAACGACGACGGCGCTGGATCGAGTACGAGAGGAACGGCGGAGCCGATCGCCAATGGCGTTTTCATCCCGGTCACCAGCAACTGCAGTTGCTTCACCGATGCATCCACGCCGCGCTGCAAACGTCCCTGCGCCCACTGCAACTGCAGTACCAGGATCACCAGGGCCGCGCTCAACAGCGCTGCCAACAAGGGGCCTGACCGACGCAGCCCGACGACCTGTTCTCCCGGCAACAGCATCATTTGCTGCGCGCGATCCAGCAGTGCGCCACCACTGGCCGCGAGCAACAGAGATTCACGCCGCAGGCGCTGGTCGCCGAGTTCGGCCAATACCGCGACGAACTCCCGCCGGCTGCCCCCGCTCACGGTCAAGGCGAGGCGGTCGCAGCATATCTCGCGTTCATTACGGACCTCGCGGGAGACCCAGCGCACCACCGGGTGGTAGAAAAGCAGGGTTTCCACGGCGACCTGGAACAGGTTGGCCAGTGGATCCCAGCGGCGCAGGTGCGCCAGCTCGTGGGCCAGAATCAATGCCACCTGCGTGGCGGGAAACCCGGTGGCGACCGCCAGCGGCAACACGACCACCGGGCGGATCCAGCCAATCAGCACCGGCGTCGAAACGGCACGGCTGCACATGATCTTGACGTGGCGGCGCAATCCAAAGCGCTGCGCCAGGTCGGTGGCCACACGTTGCCACGCCGGCGCCGGGTCGGCCATGCGCACGAGCGCCTTGAGCCCCAGCCAATCGCACCACGCGCGCCCGGAGAGCAGGGCCACGCCAAGCAACCAGGCCAACACCAGCCATGGCAGCACCGTGTCGAACCCGGCCAGCGCCGTACCTGCCCCTTGGGCCCCGAACTCGACGGACGTCGCAACTGCGATGGCGTGGCCGGCATCTGTCGACGCCAGCGAAACCGGCTGGAGCAGGATCTTCCATACCGTCAACAGCGGGCACAATATGAAGGCGAACAACGTCGCCATGCCCAGCTGATACCGTGGTGTCCCCCGCGGCAGCAGCGGCCGCAGGCCGGCATAGACGAGGCCGAGCAGGGCACCCTGCCAAAGAAAATGGACCAGCGCCCAGCCCAGCATCCGGCTCGCCGCAAACCATGTCGGGAACAGGCTCATCACGGCGCCTCCTTGTCCAGCTTGTTCAGCAGATCGCGGATTTCCCGCAACTCCTCCGGACTGGTGCGCTGGCTGCCCAGCGCGTGCAGCACGAGCTGCGAAGGCGACCCGTCGAACACCCGCTGGACGATATCCACGAGGAAGCGCTTCTGCGTGCGCTCCTTGCTGACAGCGGCGCGGTAGACGTGTGCCCGCTGCGAATCGTCGCGCACCACCAATCCCTTGCTGTGCATCACCTGGAGCAACTTCAATGCCGTCGTGTACCCCACGCCGCCAGCGGGATGAAGCACCTCGTACACTTCCCGCACCGTGCAACCGTCCCGCGACCAGAGGACGTGAAGAATCTCCAGTTCGCCCTCGGTGGGCTTGGGCAAGATTGCAGGAAAATTCTTCACCTCAAGCCACCCCTGCGATTGGCCAGGCTACCGAAGCAACGGTTGCCTGGACGGTGCCTATCAATACTTCCAGCCTTCACGGGCAAGCCGAAATTCAGTTGCCGCCGCCCCTGGCCTCTTGTACCTGCTGCATCTTGTTCATCATTTGCTGGGTGTCGCGCCGCGACTGCATGATCTGGCCGTAGGTGCGGCAGGTCGTGCGTGGAATATGGGAGCCGACCGGTGCAACGTGTTCGCATACGAGGCGATCATTGTCGCGATTGTTGAGCGTCGCGTTGATGGCCTCCTGGTCATTGAACAACTGGACCTTTTCGTCCGGATTCATCTGATCCACTGTTGCGTGCTTGTCGAACATCGACTGCATGTCCGCAAACCGCGCATCGATCTCGCTACGCTCCTTTGCCGTGGTGTGCTCGAACCGCTGCCCGGGTTCCATCTGTTGGTGCACGGCCTGCATCACCGCTGCAAAATCATCCTTGTTCTGCGCCTTGACGATCACGTCGACCTTGCTTCCGGCAAGTACAGCGCCGCTGCACAACATCATCATCGATGCGGCAAACGCCCAGGTCATCCGACAATTCAATTTCATACGCCGCCCCCTGACCATGCCGCGCCCCACCCCGGGTCGCCAGTCGCATGATCAATACAAATGATGGTAGAAGACCTAACCCGGCACTGTCAACGAAGATGTTCGTACTATGCTCTTCGTAGCATCGGCGCCCTACCTTGCCTGCGCCTATCGGCACCGCAGCCGGGACTGCAGCAGCTCCACGATCGCCCCGGCCACGTCGACGCCGGTGGCCGCCTCGATGCCCTCCAGGCCTGGCGAAGCGTTGACCTCAAGCAGCAGGGGTCCACGCCTGGAGCGCAGCAGGTCGACACCGGCGATGCCAAGACCCAGCGCTGCGGCGGCGCGCACGGCGATGCGACGCTCTTCCGCGCTCAGCGCCACGGCGACGGCAGTACCGCCACGGTGCAGGTTGGCGCGAAATTCACCGGGACTCGCTTCGCGCTGCATCGCCGCCACGACCTGCTTGCCCACGACGAGGCATCTGAGATCGCAACCCTTGGCCTCGGCGATGAATTCCTGCACCAGGAAATTGGCGTACAGGCCGCGAAACGCCTCGATCACGCTCTGCGAGGCGCTGCGCTTCTCCGCCAGCACCACGCCGGCACCCTGGGTTCCCTCATTGAGCTTGATCACGTGCGGCGGCTCACCCAGCAGTGCCAGCACATCGGCACTGTCGTCCGGGTTGTCGCCGAACACGGTCACCGGCATGTCGATACCGCGGGAGGCCAGAATCTGCAGGGAGCGCAGCTTGTCCCGAGCCCGCAACACGGCATCGGAGGAGTTGGGGGTGTAGACCCCCATCATCTCCAGCTGCCGCAACACTGCCGTACCGTAGAAGGTGCTGGACGTACCGATGCGCGGAATCACCGCATCGATGTCGCGCACCTCCTTGCCGTTGTAGCGGATCGCCACGGCGCCCGGCGCGATCCGCACGTAGCAGCGCAGAGGGTCGAGCACGCGCACCACGTGGCCGCGTACGCGCGCGGCCTCGACCAGCCGTTTGGTGGAGTACAGCCGGGTGTTGCGCGACAGGATCGCGATCTTCATGCAGGGGCCGTCATCTGGGTTCGCCGGCCGTCGGCGACGGTCGCGACTGGGTGTAGGAAAGGGCCGGATCGAGCCGGAATCGCCCGCTCAACGCCGTGCGCCCGAGCAGCATCGGGAACAGCATGTGACGACGATTGGTGAGATTGATATCGACGCTGAAGCATTGTCCGGCCAGCACCACTTCGCTGCGAATGAACCAGCGCTCGGTACGCCGGCCGCCGGTGTCGGTTACCGCACGCCGATCCAGTGCGGGCGCTTCGCAGTTCACGTTCCAGGGCTGGCGCCGGCCGTCGTGGATGCTGAAGCGCAACCAGGTCGCGCCCTCGCGTTCGAATGATTCGAGCGTGTCGACATGCAGGGAACTGCTGCGGGCGCCCGTATCGAGCTTGGCCTTGAGCTGGGCGATGCCCAGCTGCGGCAAGGCCAGACGCTCCCGCCAACCCAGCGTCACGAGGGGCACGGTGATCGGATCCGCCATGGGAGCTCGCGACAGTTCGGGGATCGATGGACCGGTAAT
This sequence comes from Lysobacteraceae bacterium, assembly GCA_028866435.1. GTDB lineage: Bacteria > Pseudomonadota > Gammaproteobacteria > Xanthomonadales > Rhodanobacteraceae > Rhodanobacter. Next base: position 34,090 of record JAGWIC010000002.1, read on the forward strand.
GGAGCGGGTGAAGGGAATCGAACCCTCGTCAGTAGCTTGGGAAGCTACAGCTCTACCATTGAGCTACACCCGCGCCGGCCGGCGGATGGTAACCCGGGACGGTGGCGGTTGGAACTCCCCCGCGCCGCGCCGGCACGTGGATGACGCGATCCGGGCCAGGCCCACCGGCGCTGAATCGAGCATGGCGGCAAGCTGAACCGAAGGCGCCACCGACACGCGGCACTAAGGCTTCGCTAACTTCCGCCGTGCGCATAATCGGCCCGTCATCACGGCCACGCGGCAAGCGATGACGCCAACGCGATGGGCTCACAAGGGGACGGCGATGCATGCACTTTCCAGGTTCCTTCCTCCACTCCGCCGATATCGGCGCATGCTCGCCCTCGCGCTGCTGTGCACCTGCCTCGGCGCGCTGCATGCCCAGGCCACGGCCAACGACGACTACACCAATCCGCCCAGCCGGGTGGCTCGGCTGTCCTATGTGGCCGGCGATCTGGGCATCCTCCCTGCCGGCGCGCAGAACTGGAGCGATGCCGACGTAAACCGCCCATTGACCACCGGCGACCGCCTGTCCAGCAGCGGCGACGGCCTGGCGGAACTGGAATTCGGCGGCGCCACCCTGCGCCTGGACCACCGCACCGACGTGAGCCTGCTCGACCTGAACGAGCAGATCGCGCAGATCGAGCTGAGCCAGGGCACGCTGAGCCTCAGCGTGTTTCGCCTCGCCCCCGGCCAGAGCTACGAGATCGACACGCCGACCGTGGCCCTGGTGATCGACCAGCCCGGCAGGTTCCGCGTCGACATCGGCGCCAATGGCGGCAGCACCCGCGTCACCGCCTTCGATGGTGATGCCACCGTCTATGGCAGCAACAACGCGCAACGCCCGGTCCATGCCGGACGCAGCTACCGCTTCGTCGATTCCGGCCTGTCCGTCGTGGCGATCGACGATATCGCCGGCGGCGACGGCTTCGACGCCTGGGTCAGCCGGCGCGATGGTCGCTATGCCCGGTCGGACGGCAGCCAGTACCTGCCCGACGGCATGGTCGGTACGCCGGACCTTCGTGAATACGGGGCCTGGCAAGTCACCGGCGATTTCGGTCCCGTGTGGTATCCGGATGATGTCGGCCCCGACTGGGCACCCTACCGCGATGGCCATTGGGCCTATATCGCCCCCTGGGGCTGGACCTGGATCGATGCGATGCCATGGGGCTATGCGCCCTACCATTACGGCCGTTGGGTCCATACCGGACGGGGCTGGGGCTGGATTCCCGGGCCGCGCGACATCCTTCCGGTCTACGCGCCGGCGCTGGTCGTCTTTGTCGGCAGCGTGTCGGTAGGCATCGGCCCGGTGGGCTGGTTTCCGCTCGGCCCGGGGGAGATCTACAACCCCTGGTACCGCTGCAACCGCGGCTACTACACGCGGATCAACGAGAGCAATATCCGGCGCGACCGGCGGCACGACGAGCGCTCCATCGCCCGCAGGATCGACGCTCACTATGCCCACGATCGCGACAACCAGCCACTGCGCGGCGATCGCTACGTCAACCGCGATGCGCCACGCGGGCTCACCGCCATGCCGGGGCGCGATTTCGCCGCGGGCCAGGCGGTGCAACGCCACCTGCTGCGCGACGACCGGCAACTGGCGTCGGCACCGGTCAATGTCCGTGGCGTCGCGCTGCGGCCGTTGCCGGGCAACCCGGAGGCCGGGCGCAGCGCGCATGTGCGCAACCTGCCGTTGAATGGCTTCCGCCGCGAGGTCGTGGCGCGCCACGCACCACCGCCGAGCCGTATCGAAACAAGCCGCGGCGTGGCTGGCCCGGCCCGCGCGATCCTGCCGGAATCACAAATGCGGGTACTCGCCCCTGCGCGAGGGAACGGCAGCCGGCCCGACAACGGCCGGGCGCCGGCAGGCGCGCGGGTGAACCCGCCGGGCGGCTTCCGCGGAACGGGGGATGCTCCGTTCGCGCAACGCCGCGTCGAGGGCCAGGCCGAACCGCCACGCCCCTATGCGCCGCCTTCGGCCCGCTACGCCCATCCTGTCGACAGCAACGGCCCGGCGCCACGCTTCGACCGGCAACCGCGCCCCGGGGTGAGCTACATCGCGCCCGCCAACCGCTACCGTGCGACCACCATCCCGCCGGGCCAGGGCCTGCCACCCGCGCCGCGCATCGAGCCTGCGGCCGGCCTCGGCCGCATCGCCCCGGCCCAGGTGGACCGACAGCCCAACTACACCATGCCGCGGCCCGACAGCTACCGCCCCAATGACGCTGCGCCGCGCATCCGCGCCGAACCGATGCAGCGCAACCCGGTGGTCATGCAGGAGCCGCGACCATGGCCTGGCGCCAATCAGCCGCCGCGGCAGCTGATGCCGCCGCCGCGCGCCGTTCCACCCGTGCGCGTCGAGGCACCGCGGCCGCCACCGCGCGAGGCGCCGGCAGCACGGCGGGAGGAGCCGCGCCGGCACGACGACGGGCATCCTCGCTGACGCCGGATCGACTCGCTACACTTCAGGGATTTGCGTGCCGCGCCGGCTCCCCGCGCGCACGTCGAAAACCCCGGAGTCGAGCATGACCGACAGCAACCCGCCCCCCTCGCCGGCCTACCTGCGGCGGATTCGCAGCTTCGTGCTGCGCGAGGGCCGCATGACCGCGGCGCAGCAGCGCGCGTTCGATACCCTGTGGCCGCGCTTCGGGCTCGACTACCGCGGCGAGGCACGCGACTTCGGCGCCGTGTTCGGGCGCACGGCGCCATGGGTGCTGGAGATCGGCTTCGGCAACGGCGAGGCGCTGGCCTGGGCCAGCGAGCACGACCTCGCGCGCGACTTCATCGGTGTCGAGGTGCATGGCCCCGGCGTCGGCAGGTTGATGAACGCGCTGGCCGCCCGCGACGCCCGCAACGTACGGATCTACAAGCACGACGCGGTGGAGGTGCTGGAGAACGAGATCGCACCCGGCTCGCTGGCCGAGGTGCGGATATGGTTCCCCGACCCGTGGCACAAGACGCGGCACAACAAGCGGCGCCTGATCCAACCCGAGTTCGTCGCCCTGCTTGCCACACGCATGGCGGCACAGGGCCTGCTGCACCTGGCCACCGACTGGCAGCCCTATGCCGAACACATGATCGAGGTGATGGAAGCCGCGCCGGCCTGGCGCAACCAGGTCGGCCCGGGCCGCTGCGCGGAAAAGCCCGCGTGGCGCATCGAAACCCACTTCGAGCGGCGTGGGCTGAAGCTCGGTCACGGCGTGTCGGACCTGCTCTACCGCAAAGCCTGAGCCACCTGCGATTCACCAGCCATAGGGCCGGGCCGCTTATACTGTGGCGATCCAGCCAGGGACGAAATGACGCAGCGTGATGCTCCCACTGCTCCACCTTCTCGAGCGTAACCGGCCGCCCCGCCAGGGTATCGGCTGATGGGACTTTCGCTCACTCCCGAAATGATCCTGGTGCTGGGCCTGGTCGGCTTCACCATGCTGATGCTGGTGCTGGAGTGGATCCGCGCCGACATGGTGGCGCTGCTGGTGGTGGTGGCCATCGGGCTGACCGGGCTGATTCCCTCCGACCGCGTGTTCAACGGCTTTGCCGGCAACGCGGTCATCGCGATCATCGCGATCATGATCATGGGCGAGGGACTCGACCGCGCCGGCGTGCTCAGCCTCACCGCCCGCTTCGTGATGCGCATGGCCAGCGGCGTCGAGTCGCGGCTGGGTCTGGTGATCAACATGGTCGCCAGCCTGTTCAGCGCGGTGATCCCCAGCCAGGCGCTGGCCGCGCTGATGATCCCGGTCAGCAGCCGCCTGTCCGCCCGCACCGGCGTGCCGCTGTCGCGGCTGCTGCTGCCGATGGCGTTCTGCATCCTCACCGCCACCAACACCACCCTGATCGCCAACTCGCCGCTGATCGTGCTGAACGACCTCATCGCCAGCGCCAACGTCAACCTGCCGCCCGGCGCGCACACGATTCCCAAGTTCGGCCTGTTCAGCGTCACCCCGATCGGCCTGGCGCTGGCGGTGGTGGGCGTGGCCTATTTCTATTTCTTCGGCCGCAAGCTGCTGCCCGGCCACGAGGACGAGCGCCTCAAGGTCACGCCCGGGCGCACCGAGAGCTACTTCGCCGAGACCTACGGCATCGGCGGCGACACCGCCGAGCTCACCGTCACCGCGGAGAGCCCGCTGGTCGGCATGAGCATCGGCGAGGCCGAATCGCTGCACGATGCGCCGCTGATCCTGGCGATCAAGAGTGGCAACGACTCGCGCATGGCGCCGCCGGCCGATCATGTGATCTGGGTCGGCTCGGTGCTGGGCGTGCTTGGCCCGCACGAGCAGTTGAACCAGTTCGCCAACAATCAGTTGTGCCGGCTGTCCACCCGCATGCGCCAGCTGGGCGAGCTGTTCAATCCGAGCCGGGCTGGCATTTCCGAGGTGGTGATACCGCCCAGCTCGCGCTTCATCAAGCAGACCCTGGGCGAGCTGCGCCTGCGCAAGCGCTTCGGCATTTCGGTGCTGGCGGTGACCCGTGGCGATCACGTGTATCGCGACGACGTGCGCGCGGTCAGCCTGCGCGCGGGCGACACCGTGGTGCTGCACAGCAACTGGCGCGACCTGGCGCTGGCTGCCGAGGACAAGGACCTGGTCGTCGTCACCGATATCCCGAAGGAGGAACAGCGCCCCGGCAAGATCTGGCAGGCGGTGGGCTTCTTCGTCCTGGCCAAATGCCTGGCGCTGTTCACCAACCTCGATCTTTCGGTGGCGATGATGACCGGTGCGATCGGCATGCTGCTGTCCGGCGTGCTGAATATGGACGAGGCCTACAAGGCGATCAACTGGAAGACGATCTTCGTCACCGCCTGCCTGATTCCGCTGGGCTGGTCGATGGATGCGACCGGCACCGCCGCCTGGGTGGCGCAGGAAGTGCTGGCGCACCTCGGCGGCGCCTCGCCGTGGGTGCTGCAACTGTGTCTGGCCGTGCTGACCCTGCTGTTTTCGCAGGTGATGTCCAATGTCGGCGCCACCGTGATGATGGTGCCCATCGCGATCAGCGTGGCCGTCGCCACCGGCGGCAATCCTTCGGCGTATGCGCTGATCGTGGCGGTGTCGTCGTCCAACACCTTCCTGCTCAGCTCCGGCCACCCCGCATTGATGATGGTGACCGGCCCCGGCGGCTATCGCAGCAAGGATTTCCTCCGCGTCGGCACGCCGCTCACCCTGGTGATGCTGGTGGTCACCCTGGTCGCGATCAACCTGCTGTTCCGTTGACCGCCACCAGCAGGTCGCCCGGCCCGGCCTTCAAGCAGCCGTGCCGGCATCCGCGACCTGCCCGCCGCCGAGGCCCGGGAGCGGCCGGCTCAGGCGTCCGCCGCCAGGCAAACCATGCCGTCACGAATCTGCAGCGCCACTTCCCGCAGGTGCTCCCCCCGGCACGGCCCGCCGATGCACAGGCCATCGAGCTGGTTGAAGGTGGCGCCGTGGACCGCGCAGATCAGGTTGTCGTTCGTCAGCAGGAATTGGCCCGGCGCATAATCCAGCCGCCGACCGGCGTGCGGACAGATATTGAGGTACGCGCGCAGCTGCCCCGCTCGCCGCAGCAGGATCAGGCTTTCCGGCCCGTCGGCCAGCACCACGTCGACGGCGCAGGCACTACCCTCGGCGACCGACTCGACCCGGCACAGCGCTTGTCCGGCGCGGGGCGGGACGGGAGAAAATGTATCCATCAGCACTTGCCTCGCGGGCCGGGAAGCCCCATCGTTACGTCCGTAAGTCGTTGATTTTACCATACGGATTTTTAACAATGCATTTTTCCATGCCCACCATGCGCCGCCCGCGCCATCCCCTGGCGCGCTTCCTGTCGCTGCTGATCGGTATCGCCGTGATGGGTGTGCTGCTGGTGTTCGGACTGGTCGTGGCCGGCGTACTGCTGGTGGGTGGCGGCTTGCTGCTGGTCCTGCGCCAGTGGAAGCTGTCGCGCGGCGCGACCAGGCCCGCCCGCACCGATCCCCACCAGCCGGCGGTGCTGGAAGGCGAGTTCGTGGTGATTCGCCAGCATCGTCCGATCACCCATTAGGAAAAGCCGGTTTTCAACCGACGGATATCGGGTCGTCCCGCGCCTATCGCCCATTTGTCGGAACGACAGCGCACCGGATCCCGCCGCGTTTGGCCGGGGACCATGCACGAAGGGATGCCGTTGGCTGATAATGGCCGCTTCCCCCACGACCCACCCTCATGCCCGACAACCCCGCCGGCACCGCGACGCCCCCGCCGCGCCGCCTCACCGATCCGCGTCTGCTGATTCCACTGGCGCTGCTGGCGCTGTACCTGATCTGGGGCTCGACCTATCTGGGTATCCGCTACGCGCTGGAAAGCTACCCGCCGTTCCTGCTCGCCGGCGTGCGCTTTCTGGTGGTCGGGTCGCTGTTCTATGCCTTCCTGCGCTGGCGGGGCGTGGTGGCGCCCACGGCGCTGCAATGGCGCAATGCGGCTTTCTCCGGCGTCCTGCTGCTCGGCTTCGGCAACGGCCTGGTGTGCTATGCCGAACAGCGGGTGAACTCGGGCATTGCCGCAGTCGCGGTGGCGAGCATGCCGCTGTTCGCGGCGCTGTTCGCCGGCCTTTACGGCCAGTGGTCGACCCGCCGTGAAACCGTGGGCTTGGCGATCGGCTTCGCCGGCGTGGTGGTGCTGAACATGGGCAGTGGCCTGTCAGGCTCGCGCCTGGGCGCGGCGGCCCTGCTTGCCGCCGCCATGTGCTGGGCCTTCGGCTCGGTGTGGAGCAAGCGCCAGGACATGCCCGGCGGCTCGATGAACACCGCCGCGCAGATGCTGTGCGGCAGCGCCGCCCTGCTGCTGATGGGCTACGGCAGCGGCGAGCACCTCCCAACCCATCCGGCCCTGCGCGCCACCCTGGCACTGGCCTACCTCGCCGTCTTCGGCTCGTTGATCGCCTTCAGCGCCTACCTCTATGTACTCAAGCATGCGCGCCCCGCCGTGGCGACCAGCTATGCCTACGTCAACCCGCCGATCGCCGTGCTGGTCGGCGTGCTGCTTGCCGGCGAGCACGTCGGTCCCTACGACCTGACCGGCATGGCCGTGATCCTGCTCGGCGTGGGCGTGATCACGCTGGCCAGGCAGAAGCGGCCGGCCTAGGGCACGCCGCCGCCGGCACCGGCAGCCGCCCCGTTTTGCTAGTCTTGACGGCATGACCTATGCCCTCTTGCCCCCTGCGATACCGAGCCTGCCGATCGTCGGCAGCGACCAGCGTTTCGCGATTCGCCGCGTGTTCTGCATCGGCCGCAACTACGCCGAGCATGCCCGCGAAATGGGGGCGACGGTAGACCGGTCCGCCCCGATGTTCTTCTGCAAGCCGGCCGACGCGGTGGTCGGCGATGGCGCCGAGGTGCCCTACCCCTCGGCCACTCACGACCTGCACCATGAGGTGGAAATGGTGGTGGCACTGGGCGGTGGCGGCCGCGACATCGTCCCCGAACAGGCCCTCAGCCTGGCCTGGGGCTATGGCGTCGGGCTGGACCTGACCCGGCGCGACCTGCAGGCGCAGGCCAAGGCGAAGGGCCATCCCTGGGACGTGGCCAAGGCGTTCGACCACTCCGCGCCGGTCTCCGCCCTGCTGCCGGCCCAGGTGGCGGTGCCGGGTGCCGACACCGTGCTGCAACTGCACGTCAACGGCGGGCTGCGCCAGCAGACCACGCTGGGGCAGATGGTGCACGACGTGCCACACATCATCGCGGCGTTGTCGGGCCTGTTCGAGCTGAAGGCCGGCGACCTGATCTTCACCGGCACGCCTGCCGGCGTTGCCGCGCTCGAGCGGGGCGACCGGTTCCTGGCCGAGCTGGTCGGCATGGCGCGGCTGGAGGGGCGGATCGTCTAGCGGCGCAACGGCTGCCGGGATACCGGCACCGCCGGCCGCCCCCGGGCGTCAAGCCACACGAACGAATCGACCAGCGCACCTGCAACCGATTTCGCATTACAGTTGGCCTGCCATACGGCTCAACTCAAGGGAGAACACCAACATGAGCATGCTCAGCGAATTCAAGGCCTTCGCCATGCGCGGCAGCGTCATCGACCTGGCCGTCGGTGTCGTGATCGGCGGGGCCTTCGGCAAGATCGTCACTTCGCTGGTGAACGACATCATCATGCCGCCGATCGGATTGATCACCGGCGGCGCCGATTTCGGCGATTTGAAGTGGGTCCTCAAGGCAGCGGACAACAGCAACCCCGCACACAAGGTTCCGGCGGTGGCGATCCAGTACGGCACCTTCGTCAACACGGCGATCCAGTTCCTGATCATCGCCTTCGCGATCTTCATGGTGGTCAAGGTGATCAACAAGATGAGCCGCAAGAAGGAGGAGGCGCCGGCCGCGCCGCCCGCCGATGTCGCCCTGCTGACCGAGATCCGCGATCTGCTCAAGACCAAACAGTAGCCGTGGTGGTCGCGCTCCGGTCAGCGCGGCACAGCGCAACTGACCGGAGCGTCATCCCGTATCGGCACGACCTGGGGACCGCCGGCACGGCTGCGCGATGTCGCCGCTGGCCGGGCCATGCCGCACCGTCGGCCTGCGCGATGCACGCGCGGATCACCGCGCCGGCAGCGCCCTGCGCGAACGCCCGAAGCGCTGCTGCAGGCGATCCATGTAGAGGTAGATCACCGGCGTGAGGTAAAGCGTCAGCACCTGCGACACCAGCAGGCCGCCGACCACCGCCAGCCCCAGCGGCCGCCGTGACGAGGCACCCGCACCGATTCCCATCGCCACCGGCAAGGTACCGGCAAAGGCCGCCATGGTGGTCATCATGATCGGGCGAAAACGCACGTGGCAGGCTTCGATGATCGCCTGCGCCGGCGCCATGCCCTCTACCCGCTGTCGTTCCAGTGCGAAGTCGATCAGCATGATCGCGTTCTTCTTCACGATGCCGATCAGCATCACGATACCGACGAAGGAAAACAGGTCCAGCGGCGCCCGGAACAGCATGAGCGTGAGCAAGGCGCCCACACCCGCCGCCGGCAGCCCGGACAGGATGGTCAGCGGGTGGATGAAGCTCTCGTACAGGATGCCCAGCACCAGGTAGATCACGAACACCGCCAGCACCAGCAGCAGGCCCATGCCCTGCATGGACTGCTGGAACGCCTGCGCGGTGCCCTGCACGCTGCCGCTGATCGAGGCCGGCAAGTTCAGCTTTCTCATCGCGCCGTCGATGCTGCCCACCGCCTGGCTCAGGCTGACGCCGGGAGCGAGGTTGAACGAGATCGTCACCGCCGGCAGCTGGCCCTGGTGATTCACCGTCAGCGGCTGCGCGATGCGCTGGAAACTGGCGACGGTGCTGAGCGGCACCAGCGCTCCGCTGTTCGAGGTGACGTACAGCTGCGACAGGATCGCCGGATCGTTCTGCAGGGGGTAATCCACCTGCAGGATCACCCAGTACTGCGTGGCGGCGCCGTAGATGGTGGAAACCTGGCGTTCGCCAAACGCCGTCCCGAGGGCGCTCTGCACCTGGCGCATGGTAAGCCCCAGGGGCGCGAGCCTGTCGCGATTGACCCGGACCGAGATGGCCGGGCCATTGAGGTCGAGATCGCTGGTCACGTCCTGGAAGCCGGGCAGCCGGGAGAACGCCTGCTGCACCCTGCCCGCCGCGCCATACAGCGCCTGCAGGTCGACCGACTGCAGGGTGTACTGGTACTCCGCCTTGGATTGCCGTCCACCCACCTGGATCGCCGGCGGGTTCTGGATATAGGCGCGGATACCCGGCACCTTGGCGAACTGCCTGCGCAGCTCCTGCATGATCCCGTCCGGGTCGAGCGGGCGCTCATCGGCAGGCTTCAGCCGCATGAAGATCGAGCCGTTGTTGGTGGTCGTGCGCGGGCCGCCGCTGCCGACCGAGGAGATGAAGGCGGCGACGTTCGGGTCCTTCGCCACGATCGCCGCCAGTCGCTGCTGGCGCGCCTTCATCGCGGTGATCGAGATGTCGTCCGGCCCTTCGGTGTTGACGTACAACTGCCCGGTATCGCCGGCCGGGATGAAATCCTTGTTGACCGCCACGAACAACAGCGCGGTGGCCAGCAGGCTCGCGAAGAACACCCCCAGCACGCTGCGCGGGTGCGCCAGCGACCACGCCAGCGAACGGTTGTAGCCGTCGCGCATGTGGTTGAAGCCGCGGTCGAACCACAGCACCACACGGGACTTCCGCTGCTGGTCGGCATGCCGGATGAAGCGGCTGCACAACATCGGGGTCAGCGTGATCGAGACAAAACCCGAGATCAGGATCGCCGTGCTGATGGTCACCGCGAACTCGTGGAACAACCGCCCCACGATGCCGCCCATGAACATCACCGGCAGGAACACGGCCACCAGCGACACCGTCATCGAGAAGATCGTGAAGCCGATCTCCGAGGCCCCCTTGAGCGAGGCCTGGTACGGCTCCATGCCGGACTCGACATGGCGCACGATGTTCTCCAGCATCACGATCGCATCGTCCACCACGAAACCGACCACCAGGGTCAGCGCCAGCAGCGACAGGTTGTCCAGACTGTAGCCAAGCACATACATCGCGCCGAACGTGCCGATCACCGACACCGGCAGCGCCAGCGCCGGAATCAGCGTGGCCGACGCGTTGCCCAGGAACAGGTAGATCACCAGGATCACCAGCACGCCGGCGAGCAGCAGGGTGTACTGCACGTCGTCCACCGAGGCGCGGATCGACTGGGAGCGGTCGTACAGCACACCGAGCTTGATCGACGGCGGCAGCGTCGCCTCGAACTGCGGCAACACCGCGCGGATGCGATCGACCGTGGTCACCGTGTTGGAACCGGGCTGGCGCTCGATCGCCAGCACGATCGCGCGCTTGCCGTTGAACCAGCTGGCGACCTGGTCGTTCTGCACACCGTCGCTGGCGTGCCCCAGGGCGGACAGGCGCACGGGTGCGCCGTTGCGATAGGCCACGACCACGTCGTTGTAGGGCGCGGCGCGCTGCAACTGGCCGTTGGAGCTGACCTGCAGCAATTGCCGGCGGCCATTGAGCGAGCCGGTGGCGAGGTTGACATTGGCGTCGCTGATCGCCTGCTGCACGGTGTCGATGCCGATGCCGTTGGCCGCCAGCTTGTTCGGGTCGACGCTGATGCGCACCGCGTACTTCTGCGAACCGAACACGCCCACCTGGGCCACGCCGTCGATCATCGACAGGCGCTGGGCAAGCTCGGTTTCGGCGTACTCGTCGACGGTCGACAACGGCAGGGTATCCGAGCGCAGGGTCAGGTAGAGGATCGCCTTGTCCGCCGGGTTCATCTTGCGGAAGGTGGGCGGCGTCGGCATCGTCGTCGGCAACAGCCGCAGCGCCGCCGAGATCGCCGACTGCACGTCCTGCGCGGCGGCATCGATGTTGCGATCGAGCTGGAAGGTCAGGGTGATCGAGGTCGACCCCAGCGCGCTGGTGGAGGTCATCGACGAGATGCCGGCAATCGTCGACAGCTGGTTTTCCAGCGGCGTGGCCACGGCACTGGCCATGGTCTCCGGCGAGGCGCCGGGCAGGCTGGCGCTGATCGAGATGGTGGGGAAATCCACGTTCGGCAGTTCGTTCACCGGAAGCTTCGGGTAGGCGACCACGCCGAACACCAGCAAGGCGACCATCAGCAAGACGGTCATCACCGGCCGGCGGATGCACAGGGCGGGCAGGTTCATGGCCGGCGCTCAGCCATGGTCGGCGAGGATGTGCACGTGCGTCCCGTCGACGAGCAGCAGTTGGCCTTCGGTAACCACCTGCTCGCCACCGCTCAAGCCCTTGCTGATCACCACCCGGCCGCCGCTGCTGACGCCGGCGGTGACCATCCGTTGCCGCACCGTGCCGGCGGCGTCGACCACGAAGACGAAACTGCCGGTGGGCGAATTCTGCAAGGCGACGACCGGCACCGTCACCACCTGGCGCAGCCGCGCGGTCGGCAGCGTGACCTCGACGAACTGGCCTGGCGTCAGTTGACCATCCGCATTCGGATAGACCGCCTTCAGCTGGATCGTGCCGGTGCTGGTATCGACCGTGTTGTTGATGAAATCCAGGGTGGCGCGCAGTGCCGTGCTGCCGCCCGCCAGCCGGGCGAGTACCGGTAGCGGGCCGCGCGCATACGCGGCCTTCAGCCCGGCCAGCTCGGATTCTGGAATCGCGAACGTGATGTAGATCGGACGCACCTGGTTGAGCACCACCAGATTGGTGCTGTTGGCGCTGACCTGGGCGCCGGGGTACGCCAGCGGCGCACCGGCGATGCTGTCCACCGGCGCCTGGATGTCGGCGTAGCCGAGCTGGGTCCTGGCCAGTTCGACCGCGGCCTGGTCGGATTTGACGGCGGCGGCGTAGAGGCCGGCATTCGCCCTGGCCGCGTCGTAATCGGACTTCGCCACGTAGCCCTGGCGCAGCAGCGGCGCATAGCGCCGCAGCAGCGCCTGCGCATTGACCAACTGTGCCCGATCCTTGGCCAGGCTGCCCAGCGCCTCGTCCAGTTGCGACTGCAACAGGCTGGGGTCGATGCGGATAATGGTCTGCCCCTGCCGCACCCGGCCGCCGGGCTTGAACGACAACGCCGCCAGCTGGCCACTCACCCGCGATTGCACGGTGACGGTGGAGTAGGCCTGGGCACTGCCGATCACCTTCAGCGACAAGTCGAAGTCGCCACGCTGCGCCACCGCCACCTTCACCGGAACCGTCCGCACCGGCGCAAGCGGATGCGTCCTGCGCAGCGGCAGCAAGTGGACGGCGGCGGCGATGGCTGCCAGCAGCACGGCGAGTACGGCAAATTTTTTCCACGAATGCTGCTGGGGCATGGTTGCTCCGGTGGGCCGCTGCCGCGGCGGCCGCATCGGAAGCCGGCACGACCATGGACTCCAGCCGCGCCACGCGAGGGTCCGGGTGGCCGTGAGGTTAACCGATCAGTTGGCTGTCATGACATATGTTGCGCCCTCGGGCGGCCGGACCCCAGCCGTACCGATGGCACATGACAATGCCGGCTCACCCGGCGCGCGTCGACGCGGTGTCGGCGGCGTCCAGCGCCTGCAGATTTTCCTTGATCCGGCCGATCACGGACAGCGCCTGTTGCAGTTCGTCGTAGCCGATGCCGCGGCTGGCGTCGCGCCGCAGGTCGCGCGCGATCAGCTCCATGTCGTCGACGATCACCTGCGCCTGCTCGGTGGTGTACAGGCGCCAGGCCCGGCGGTCCCTGGGGTCGGCACGGCGCTCGACGAAACCGGCCGCCTGCAGGCGGTCGACGACCCGACCCACCGCGATCGGCTCCATCTCCAGCAACTCGGCCAGCTCGGTCTGCCGCAGGCCTTCGCGGTGATGCAGCATCTTGGTGGCGCGCCACTGGGCGCGGGTCAAACCGAACTTCACCGCGCGCCGGTCGAAATGCTTGCGGATCAGCAAGGTCACGTCGTTGAGCAGATAGCCGAAGGAGATATCCTCTGTTTTTGCCATGTCCGGTTGCCACCCCACCCCGCCAAAAGCCTGCCTGAAGCATAAGCCGCGATCCCCGGCGAAGCCATGCCCCTGAACGTCATCACCGCCGACATCACCACGCTGAAGGTGGATGCGATCGTCAACGCCGCCAACCCGAGCCTGCTCGGCGGCGGCGGCGTGGATGGAGCGATCCACCGTGCGGCCGGCACCGCCTTGCTGCTGGCCTGCCGCGGCTTGCCCGAGTCCGCCCCGGGAATTCGCTGCGCGACCGGCGAGGCCCGCGTCACGCCCGGATTCGCCCTGCCCGCGCGTTACGTGATCCACACGGTGGGGCCGATCTGGCAGGGCGGCGGACGCAACGAGCCGTTGCTGCTGGCACGGTGTTACCGGCATTCGATGCAATGCCTGCGCGAACTGGCGCTTGCCTCGATCGCCTTCCCGGCGATCAGCTGCGGCGTCTATGGCTACCCGGCCGCCGCCGCCGCGCGCGTCGCCGTGGCCACGCTGCGTGGCCTGCTGCCCGAGCACGGCAACGTGGAGGTGACCCTGTGCTGTTTCAGCGAGGACATGCGCTCGATCGTGCAGCAGGCGGTCGACGACCACTGACGGTCAATGCAGCTTGAACGGGTACAGCGGCGGCAGATCCGGAGCCGGATCGCCCGACGCCGGTGCGCGCCAGGAAAACCCGCGCTTGAATACGTCGGCCAGGTCGGTCGCCGCAGCGTGCGGCGCGGCGGCGTAGTGTCGCTGCTGCAACGTGTCGATGGCGGCGCGCTGGCGGGCGTCGTCCAGCGCCTGGACCAGCTCGCCCAGATGCTGGATCGAGGGCCGCTCGGCACGGGCCCAGGCCAGCAGGCAGCGGATCTGCGCCGGCACATCGTCACCGCGCGCCGCCGCGAAGAACGCCAGCTGAAGCTGCCGCGCCGTGGCGGCCGGCGCCGCCGGCGCGTGCGGCGCGTCGGCGCCCGGGCGACGTCGACGCCAAAGCCACCAGGCCAGCGCGCTGAGCAACCACAACCCCATGCTGGACAAGGCGATCCAGCGCCATGGCGGAGTGGCGGTGGCGGGCGGCGGCGTGTTCGACGCCGGCGGCGCAGCGGATGCGGGTGCCGCGGCGGATACCGCGGCCGCCGGCGCGCCGCCGGTCGCCGGCAACACCGTCAGGCTGTGCGCGGGTATCTGCGCCACTTCCACCTGTTGGGTGAGCACGTTCCACCATTTCAGGGTGGTGGCCGGAATGGTCAGGGTTCCGGCACGCTCGGGCACGATCGCGAAGGCCTGTTGCCGGCGTCCGACCAGCCAGCGGCCATCCACCCGGTTGCTGGTGACCGGCTGGTCCGGATACACCCTGGCGCCATCCAGTGCCGGCATGCTGAGCGCCGGCAACGTATCGAAGGACAGCCCGGTGGCTTGCAGATCCATGGTCAGGTTCAACGGCTGTCCCACGCGCACCTTGTCCTGCGCCGCCGGCCAACCGTCCAGGGTCAGGCTCAGCGCACGCGCCGGCAGCCACGCGTCGCCGCCCCAGCTCGCCGGCGCCGCCTGCACCTCCAGCGACAGTGGCGGAGCGGTCGCGGACACCGTGCTGCCGGCGCCGAAAAAGCTGTTCGGATCGTTCGGGTCTATCGCCTGTCCCTGGAAACTGGCCGCCGGTATCTCGAGTTGCCCGGCGCGCTGCGGGATCAGCGCAAAGCGCCGCTCGATGACATGGTAGGTGCGCCCGCCGCGCACGCTGTCGTAACTGAGGTCGTTGCCGATCTGGTTGAGCTCGACGCCGGCGACCGGCGGCGTGCTGATCGCGCCGCTGGTGACATTGCTGGCGTAGAACAGGCGCACCACGTAACTCAGTTGCTGACCGACCCAGGCCTGCTGCGGTTGCAACTCGGCCTCCATGAACAGGTCCTTCCGGCCCGCCGCCGCCGCGGCGGGGTCCGGCGGGGCCACCACCAGCTGCAGTGGCTGGGTCATGCCGCCGGCCAGGCTGAGCGCGGGGATCTGCAGCGTGCCTTCGTGCCTGGGCCGCAACACCACGCCAAAGGTGAGGCTGGACGTGGTGCGACCATTGACGACGCTGAGACTGCTGTTTTGCGAACTGCCCAATATGTCGAAATCCTGCTGCAGCGCCTGCAGATCGGGCATCTGCACGCCGCTGCTGCTCCCCGAGACCTGCAGGCTCAGGGTCACCGTGTCGCCCAGTTGCACGCTGCTGCGATCGAGCGTGGCGGTGACCGCGGTGGCATGCACCAGGCCGGGGAGCAGCAGGGCCAGCCAGCATGCGGCGATGACGCGTCGGAACATCACGGCTGTCCATCCTCGCTCGGAACGCCACCATGGCGTTGTTGATATTCAAGTTCGAATTTTCGCCGCAGCAGCGCGCCGGGATCATCCGGTACCCGTTGCAGCGCATGTTGCAGATCCGCCGGCAACTTTGACGCGGGATCTTCTCTGGACGGCGCGCCGAGCTCGTGCGGTGCGGCCTTTCCGGCGGGAACTCCGGGCTTGCCGGCCAGGGCCTTGTCCATCTGCCGCTTCAACGCCTGCTGCGCCTGCTCGGTCTGCGCCTGCTGCGCCGCTTGCTGCTGCGCGCTCTGCGGCCTGGGCTGATCGGCGCCCGCGCTGTTGCCGGTCTTGTCCTTGCCCGACTTGTCCTGGCCGGACTGATCCTGTGGCTGGCCATTCTGGTTCTTCGGCCCCGAGGGCTTGGCGCCCTCCTGGCCGGGCTTTTGCGGCGGCGTCTCCGGCTTGCCACTGTTGCCCTGATCGCCGGCGGACGAATCGCCCCGGCCCTTGTTCTGGTCCTGCTGGCCTTTCTGCTTTTGCTGGCCCGACGAAGGTTTCTGCTGCTTTTTCTGCTGCTTCAGCCAGTCCTCGACGGCCTGCCGGTTGGCCTTCGCGTCGGCATTGGCCGGGTCCGACTTCAGCGCCTCGTCGTAGGCCTTGATCGCCTCCCGGTAATGCTGCGTCTTGGCCAGGGCATTGCCACGGTTATAGGCAGCGTCCGTCCCGGCCACATGCTGCAGCACCTGCGCCGCCGCGGCGTAGTCGCCGGCGCGGTAAGCCGCCGCCGCACGCCACGCCGGATCGCGGGCAAGCTGCTGCGCCTGTTTGGGGTGACCGTCGCGCAGGGCCTGCGCGGCCTGCTGGTCGGGGCGCTGCCACAGGTTCTGCCAGGTACCCGCCCGCGCCGTGTTCGGCAGCAACGGCAGCAGCACCAGCGGCAGCAACAGCAGCCAGCCGCGCCTGAATCCCAGCGCCACGATCAACAGCAGCGGCAGCAACAACCAGGGGCCGCGATCCTGCCAGGCATCACCGACCTGGCCGGAAGCGAGCGTGGCCGACGCGGTGCTCAATTCGGCGTGCAGCGCGTGGATGTCCTGCTGGTTGGCCGTCATCGCGGCGTAGCGACCGCCGCCGGCGGCCGCCAGCTCGGCGAGCGCGGCATCGTCGCGGCCCGCCAGCACCATGTGGCCATTCGCATCGTGCAGGAAACCGCCGGCGGGCAAGGGTATCGGCCCGCCCTGTTCGGTACCTGCGCCCAGCACCGATACCCTCACGCCTGCCGCCCTGGCCGCGCGGGCGGCGGCATCGGCGGCGGCATCCGCCTGATCCGTGATCAGCACCAGCGAGCCGCCACCGGCGCCGGCATCCCTGATCAGCTTGACGCCCAGCGCGATGGCTGCCGCCGCGTCGTTGCCGTCGACCGGCATGGTATCCGGCGCCATCGCATCGAACAGGTCGTCGAGACTGTGCGCGTCGGAGGTCAGCGGTGCCACCACGAACGCCTCACCGGCGTAGCCGATCAGCGCGTTCATGCCGTCGCGGTTGCTGGCCAGCAGGTCGTGCGCCTTGTAGCGGGCGCGATCGAGCCGGCTCGGCAGCATGTCGCGGGCGAGCATGTGTTGCGACAACGACATCGCCACCACCTGCACGGCGCGGCTGGCGTACAGCGGTTGCCGGACCCGGCTCCAGGTGGGCCCGGCCAGCGCCAGCGCGGCCAGCGTCCATCCGAGCAGGAACAGCCACGCCGGCAGGCGGCGCCGGCCCGCGGGTCCGTGCAGCAGGTGCGGTAGCAATTCGGGATCGACCAGCCGGGACAGCTCCAGTTGCGCGCCACCACGGCGCAGGCCCAGCCACGCCAACCAGGGCAGCAGGATCAGGGCAAGCAACCATGCCGGCCGCAGGAAGTGGAATTGATGCAGCATCTCGTTCATGCGGATGGCTCGACGACACGCGCGAAGCGACGCGGGGCGATCGCCAGCAGCAACAGCATCAGCGCCGCCAGCAGCGGCCAGCGGAACAGCTCATGGCGCGGACGCAGGCTCGGCCCCCGCTGCGGCATCGGCTCGAGTGCGCTGATGGCGCGATAGGCATCGGCCAGCTGGCGGCTGTCGGTGGCCCGGAAGAACTGCCCGCCGGTCTCGGTCGCGATCGTGGTCAGCATCCTGGCATCGAGGTCGGCCGAAGGATTGACCACCTGGCTGCCGAAGAACCCGTCCACCCGCATCCGCGTGGCGCCGATACCGATCGTGTAGATGCGCACACCGGCGGCCTTGGCCGCGCGCGCCGCCTCGAGCGGGGTGATGCTGCCGGCGTTGTTGACGCCATCGGTGAGCAGCACCAGCACGCGCGCCTGCTCGGGCAGCGCGGACAAGCGCTTGACCGCCACCGCGATGGCGTCGCCGATCGCCGTCTCCGTCCCCGCCAGGCCCACCGCGGCACCTTGCAGTTGCGCCCGCACCGCCGACAAGTCGTAGGTGAGCGGCGTGACCAGGAAGGCCTGGCTGCCGAACAGGATCAAGCCCATTTCGTCGCCGCGGCGGCGGGCGATGAAATCGCCGGCGATGGCCTCCACCGCGCCGAAGCGGCTGACCGGCTTTCCCGCCAGCTGCATGTCTTCGGTGTGCATGCTGCCCGAAAGATCCACCGCCAGCATCACCGCGCGTCCGCTGCGCTGCTGCGCCTGCGGCGGTCCTATCCATTGCGGTCGCGCGGCGGCGATCAGCAGGCAGATCCAGGCCAGCACCAGCAACCCGCGCGCCATGCCGCCGGCGCGGACATCCGCCACCTGGGACAGGCGCACGCCCGGCTGTGGCAGGTGCAAGGCCTGCCCGGGCGAGGCCGGCCGCAGCCAGCGCCGCAGCAGCCATGGCAGCGGCAGCAGCACGATCATCCAGGGCCAGGCGAAGTCAGCCATCGGATGGCTCCCGCGCAGCGGGCTTCCATCGACGCGGATTGACCGCCAGCTTCAGCCATGCGCGCATCGCGTCCACCGTGGCCGCTTCGTCGCCCGAGCACGGCGGCTGGTAGATCAGCCGATCCAGCGCCAGCAACTGCTGCAGGCCGGTGGCGTCGATCGGCACCCGCGCCAGGGTCAACCGCCAGGCTTCGCCGCGCTGCTGCCCCGCCAGCGGCTCATGCTGCCGCGCCACCCGGCGCAGCAACTGATGCAGGGCGTTGAAGCGGGCGGCGGAATCCGTGGCATGGCGGTGCAGAATCTGCTCGAACTCAAGCACGACCCGCCGCTGCCCCGCCCGCGTCCTGCGCCGGTGCTGCCACCACCAGAGACCGGCGCACACGACGATCAACAGCATCCCGGCCAGTACCCACCAGCCGGGTGCCGGTGGCCACCACGGGGGCGGCGCCGGCAGATGGATATCGCGCAGGCTCGGCCCCGGGCTGGCGGGAACTGGCGTGGCCGGCAGCGTCATCGGGCGCCGCTCCTGGCCGCCGCCAGCACGCCGGTCACGGCATCGAGCGGGTCGGTCGCGCCATCGATGGTGTTGCAGCGCAGCCCCAGCGACGCGGCAAGCCCGCCGAGCCGGGCAGGACCGGCACCCATGGCGCGTTGAAAATCCTCTCGCTGACGCGCCGTGTGCAGCAACACCTCACGCCGCTCGCCCTCGTGTTCCAGCGGATAACGACCTGGCGGTGGCGGTACCAGTTCCAGCGGGTCGGCGACCACCAGCACGCTCACAGCCGCGCGCGAAACCAGGTCCAGCATGCGTTGCCGTGCGGAGGCGTCGCAGCTGCAGCCATCGCTGACCAGCAGCACGCGCGTGGCGCCATGCTGCACGCGCGACGCCCGCGCCAAGGCATCGCCCAGCGACTCCGGCCGGCCCGGCGCCGGCGACGCGTCCCACGCGGCCATGGCGCCGCAGACCGCCAGGGCGCCACGCGACCCCGGCTGCGGGCGCAACACATGTTGAACCGGACCGAATGCCATCACCCCGACCCGCTCGCCGGCACGCACCGCATACCATGCCGCCGCGGCCGCGACGCGCGCCGCCTGCACCGACTTGAAGCGGCTGCGGGTACCGAAGCGCATGCTGGCATGGGTATCGAGCATGATCAGCAGCGAGCCCTCGCGGTCCTCCTGGAACAGCTTGGTGTGCAACTTTCCGCTGCGGGCGGTGAGCCGCCAGTCGAGCCGGCGCACGTCGTCGCCCGCCTGATAGACACGGGATTCCGCGTAATCCATGCCACGGCCGTAAAGGCGGCTCGATTGCTGACCGCTGCGGCCGGCGCGACTGTGCACGGGCGCCATCCGGCTGCGGCCGATCCTGGCGCGCAACGCGATCAGCTCGGCCAGCGAGACGCGGGTGCGGCCCTCGCCTGTGCGATCCATCGGTACGACGGCGCTCACGGCAGCGGCACGAGATCCAGCAGGCGATCGATGACCCTGTCCGGTCGCACGCCCTCGGCCTCCGCTTCGTAGCTGAGCAGTATCCGGTGCCGCAGCACTTCATGCGCGATGGTGTGGACGTCCTGGGGCAGCACGTAGTTGCGGCCGGCCAGCCAGGCAACCGCACGCGAGCAGCGATCCAGCGCAATCGTGGCGCGGGGGCTGCCGCCCCAGGCGATCCAGCGCTTGAGCTCGCTGCCGTAGCGCCCCGCATCGCGGCTGGCCAGCACCAGCTGGGTGATGTATTCCTCCAGTGCCGGCGCCATGTAGACGGCCATGGCGGCATCGCGGGCCTGGAACACCGCGGACTGGCTCAACGAGGGTGCGGCCGGCGCCGCCGGGCGATGGCGCCGTGCCGCCTGCTCCCTTGCCAGCTTCAGGATCGCCAGCTCGGCGGCGGCGTCGGGATAGCCGATCGTCACATGCATCAGGAAGCGATCCAGCTGCGCCTCAGGCAGGGTGAACGTGCCCTCCTGCTCGATCGGATTCTGCGTCGCCATGACCATGAACAGCTCGGGCAACTTCCACGTGCTGCGACCCACCGTTATCTGCTGCTCGCCCATCGCCTCCAGCAGCGCCGACTGCACCTTGGCGGGAGCGCGGTTGATCTCGTCGGCGAGGATGATGTTGTGGAACAGGGGACCGCGCTCGAACTCGAAGCTGCCCGATTGCGGGCGGAAGACGTCGGTACCGGTGAGGTCGGCGGGCAGCAGGTCGGGCGTGAATTGTACGCGGTGGAAATCCGCCTCGATCCGCGACGCCAGCGCCTTGACCGCGGTGGTCTTGGCCAGGCCGGGCGCGCCCTCGACCAGCAGGTGGCCATCGGCAAGCAACGCCACCAGCAGGCAGTCGATCAGATGGGGCTGGCCGATGATGCAACGCTGCAGGTCCTCCCGCAGCCTCCCGAATGACAGTTGCAGTTCGGTGGCGGGCTGGCTTTCAGGCATGTCCATGGTCGATTCCGTCTCTACGTGACGCCGTTGGATTTCGACGCGCCTGCCATCGCCTGCGGTCGTACCGGCGTGCTACTGACCATGGCGGGAAAAAAAAGTTTAGTCGGCCCGAAGGCGACCCGGCTGAAAAAAAAGAGGCGGCCTGGGCCGCCTCTTTCCATGCCTGTCGCGCCAGCGCGTCGTCTACTGCAGGGTCTGGCTGAGGATGCGCGGGGTCACGAAGATCAGCAGCTCCGCCTTGGTCTCGGTCCGGTTCGTGTTGCGGAACAGGAAGCCGATACCCGGGATGTCGCCCAGTCCGGGCACCTTGGTCACCGTGTTCGACTTGTTGACCTCGTAGATGCCACCCAGCACCACCGTCTGGCCATTGTCCACCAAGGCGGAGGTATTCACCTCGCGGGTATCGATGGTCGGCACCTGGCCGCTGCCGGGAACGGTCACGTAGCCGGCCAGCGCATCCTTCTTCACGTTGATCGCGAGATAGACGCGGTTGTCGGCGGTGATGGTCGGTGTGACCTTCAGTTCGAGCACGGCATCCTTGAAGGCGACCGTGGCGGTGCCGCTGCCGGCCGCACCCGTGCCCGAGTTCTGGTAGGTGACGTAGCCGATCTCCTGGCCTTGACGGATCACCGCCTGCTGCTGGTTGGCGGTGATGACACGCGGACTGGAGATGACCTCGCTGCGACCTTCGGTCTGGCCGGCCGAAAGCTCCAGGTCCAGGGCGTAATTGGCACCGAGGATCGCGAGACCGACGCTGCTGGCGCCGGCACTGGTGGCCGGGAGGTTTACGTTGAAGCCACCGGGCAGGGTGACGGAACCCGGGTAGGGGCGACTGCCCGCAGGATTCCCGTTGTCGTTCCAGGTCTGCACGGCGTTGTTGTAGGTGACGTCGTTGTTGTGGATGCCGGTGGCGTAGCTCAGCGCCCCGCTGCCGGTCGGCCCGGCGGTGATGATGTTGCCCTTGTTGGTCTGGCTGCCGGAAACGCCCCACTTCACGCCCAGCTCGCGGGTGAAGTCGTCGGTCGCGACCACGATGCGCGACTCGATCAGCACCTGCTGCACCGGCTTGTCCAGCACCGCAATCAGCGCGCGCAACTGCTTGATCTTCTCGGGCGTGTCGTTGAGCAGCAAGGTATTGGTGCGTTCATCGTAGGAAACGCTGCCACGGGTCGAGAGGAAGCCGCGCTGGGTGTTTGCGCTGCCACCGCCGCCGCCGCCCTGTTTGGCGCCGCTGGTCAGCAGCGTCGCAATATCCTTCGCCTTGCCGTAGCTGATCGGAATATAGGCGGTGACCAGCTCGGCGGTATCCTGTGCCTTGAGCTTGGCCTCTGCCACGTCCTGTTCGTATTTGGCCAGCTCCTGCTGCGGCGCGACCCAGATCACGTTGCCGTTGCGGCGCTTGTCCAGGCCCTTCGCACGGAGGATCACGTCCAGCGCCTGATCCCATGGCACGTTGACCAGGCGCAGCGTGATGCTGCCGCCGACGCTGTCCGAAGCGACCAGGTTCAGGCCGGAAATGTCGGCAATCAGCTGCAGCGCCGAGCGTACCGGAATGTCCTGGAAGTTGAAGGTCACGCGCTTGCCGCTGTAGCTGGGCGCCTTGTCGGGCGCCACCAGGCCATCCGTCTTGGCCGCTGCCTTCTTCGGCGCGACCTCGACGACGTACTGGTTGGCGGACTGGTAGGACGAAGTCTCCACATCGCCGCGGACCGCGATTTCCATGCGCGCCCCGCCGCCCAGGCCGGCGCGGGTGACGATCGACTGCACCGGTGTGGCGAAGTCCGTGGTATCCAGGCGCTGGGCGAGATTGGCCGGGAGGTTGGCATGGTCGATGGTGACCAGCACCTTGTCTCCCTGATGGGTCATCTCGGCGTTGGCGCCGCTCCCGCTGAAGCTGACCAGCACACGGCCCTCGCCGTTCGGGCCACGCCGAAAATCGAT
Organism: Lysobacteraceae bacterium; assembly: GCA_028866435.1. Lineage (GTDB taxonomy): Bacteria > Pseudomonadota > Gammaproteobacteria > Xanthomonadales > Rhodanobacteraceae > Rhodanobacter. The sequence continues at coordinate 57,096 of JAGWIC010000002.1, forward strand.
GTTGGAGATCGTCGGACCCGCCGAGGAGGAGGGCAAGGCCTTCGTGGGGTCGATCGAGGCGGCCGTGGTCACCGACTGGTCGGCCTGGCCGTTGTTGACCACAAGCAGGAGGCTGTGGCCTTCAATCCGGGAGCGATAGCTCGATTCACGCATCAGCTCGACCACCACGCGGGTACGCCCGCCGGCCGACACCGCCGACACGCCGGAAGTCGAGCCCTTGCCGATGGCGAGGTGGCGCGGCGCCGCATTGACCGTGTTGGCAAAGTCCACCGCGATGCGCGGCGGATTGCCGGTGGTGAAGATGCTCGGCTGCGGCACCGGGCTGTCACCGAAGTCCATCTTCAACTCGACGTTGCCACCGGGCAAGGCCTCATAGCTGATGTTCTTCAGCGTGGTGGTGGCTGCCATGGCCACGCCCGCCCAAGTCGTGCCTGCGAGCAGGATGCCCATCAAGATGTAACGGCTTGCATGGCGCATGACACGGCCCCGAAGGAGTTGAATTTGGTTGGTCATTGCATCTGCCCCTGTCTACCTATTGCTCGCCGAGCGCGATGCTGGCGGGACGTTCCATCCAGCCACCATTGCCGTTGGGAACCAGCTCGACCAGGTCGACATGGTCTTCGCTGATAGCGGTGATGCGCCCGTAGTTCTGACCCATGTACTCGTTGACATGGACACGATGAATCACCCCACCCGGATCCTTGATCAGGACTTCCATGTTCGCGCCGACGCCCACGGTGCCAACCATCTTGAGGCTGTCGAGCGCAAACATTTCCAGCGGCTCACGGGCGCGATTGGCATCGGGCCGCGGACCGCTGGCGGTAGTGTTGGTCTGCAGTTCAGCCGTGCTCGGGCTGAAGGGGTCGCGCAGGTTCTGGTCGTCGTACTTGAATGTCTCGAAGGTCTTGATCACCGGCAAGGGCTGGATCGGCGCGCCTTTCTTGGCCTTCTCCTGGGCGACCCAATTGCGAAGATCCGACATGCCGCGTGTGCAACCGGCGAGCATCAGCGCCGTTGCGATCATCAGCAGCAGTCGCGCGGCATGCGCGGGCTTGGAGGCGGTGAACGTGCTCATCGTTTTGCCCCCGCCGTCTTCTTTTTCATCTGCGCAGCGCTTTCCTCGTCATCAAGATAACGGTATGTCTTGACCGTGCCTTGCAGCACGAGCTGTCCGCCGGACGCCTCGCCGGCCTTGCCGGGCGTCTTCGGCGTCAGCGAGACATCATGCAGGGTGAGGATGACCACCCGCGGGAGGGACGCCACGCCGCTGATGAAGGCGCCGAACTGGTGATAGGTGCCGGTCATCCGCAAGGTGATCGGCTTCTCCGCATAAAAGTCTTTCGGCGTTTCCGGCCCCGGCTGGAACAAGTCGGTCTCGATTCCGGCCGCCTGCGCGGTTTGCGAGATATCGACCAGCAGCTCGGGCATCTCGGTCTTGCTGGGCAGCTGGCGCAGCAGCTGGCGCAGCATGTCCTGCATCTCATCGAGTTGCTGCTGCAAGGCCTCGAGATTGACCGATTTGGCCTGCTTCTGCGCAAACTCCTTCTTGAGCGCGTCTTCCTTGCGGGCCAGGGAGCCCAGCGTGTCCTGCTGGCCGCTGATGAAGAAGTACCATCCGGCAAGCAGGACGAAGGCGCACAGCAGCCCCGTGAAAAACATCTTCACCGGCTGCGGCCAGCCGCCGACATTGTTCCGGTCAAGGTTTTGCAGATCGCTGAGGAAACTCATGACTTGGCCCCTCCCTTGGCCGCTGGCGCATTCGCTGCGGCAGCGCCGGACCCGGCCGGTGCCGCTGGCGCGGCCTTGTTCGGAGACGTGGTTTTCGTCGGCTTGGCCACCGTCCCCGGATGCGCCGGAGCCGCGGCGGCGGGAGACGCGCTGGAACCGGTGCCAGCCGGCTCCACCGGGGTCTTCTGCGCGTCGGCATCCTCCGCCTTCGGCCGACTCAAGGTCACGTTCAGGCCAAATGAGTAGGGCATGCGCGTGGAGTTGTGGGTATTTTCGGTCTTGGTCAGGTCGGCATGCCCCATCCAGGGCGAAGCCTCGATGTTGCGCATGTATTCGGCCACGCTCGCGTTGGATTGCGCCACCCCGTCGAGCGTCATCGCCTGCCCGGTCTGCTTCATGGCGGTCAGGCGCGCGCTGGACGGGATGGTTTTGACCAGCTCGTCGAACAGGTGGACCATTTGCGAGCGGTCCGCCTGCAGTTGCTCGATGATCTGCTTCCTGGCGAGCAGGTGCTCGCGCACCTGTTCCAGATCCTTGATCTTGGCGATGCGGACATCGAGCTGCTTGATCTCGGTCTGCAGGTAGGTATTGCGGTCGTTCTGGTTGGCGATGCGCTGGTCCATCCAGAAGCTCCACAGCAACAGCAGGGCAACCGCCGCCACGAACGCTGCGGCCAGCTGCATGTAGAACTCGCGCTCTCGCTGTTTGCGCCGCTCGGCGCGCCAGGGGAGTAGGTTGACGTGTGCCATCAGTCGAAGCTCCTCAGGGCGAGGCCGACCGCGATCATCAACGCCGGTGCGTCCTGCGCCAGCGACTGGGCCTGCACCCGCGGCGAAAGTGACATGCGGGCGAGTGGGTTGGCGACCACGCAGGAAACGCCCAAGTGCTCTTCCAGCATCGGCCCGAGCCCCTCGATCGAGGCACAGCCACCGGCCAGCACGACCTGGTCGACCTTGCTGTATTCGCTGCCGGCGAAGAAAAACTGCAGCAGGCGGCTGATCTGCTGGATCAGCGATTCCTTGAACGGCTCCAGCGCTTCGGTCTCGTAGGATTCGGGCAAGCCGCCCTTGCGTTTGGCGCGACCGGCCTCCTCGTAGGAGAGGCCGAAGCGACGCATGATTTCATCGGTCAGCTGCTTGCCGCCGAAGACCTGTTCGCGGGAGTAGATCGTGCGCTGGTTGCGCAATACCGAGAGGGTGGTCATCGTGGCACCGATATCGACCACCGCCACGATGGCGTCCCTGCCGACGTTCAGCTGGTCGGCGAGCATCACGAAGGCGTTCTCCAGGGCGAATGCCTCGACGTCGATCACGCTGGCGGTCAAACCGCCCAGATCGAGTGCGGCCACGCGCATGTCCACGTTCTCGGTGCGCGAGGCGGCGAGCAGGATGTTGTTCATGTCGGGGTTGTCGCGAACCGGACCGATCACCTCGTAATCGAGGCTGACTTCGTCAATCGGGTAGGGAATGTACTGATTCGCCTCGACCTGGATCTGCCCTTCCAGATCGTCTTCGGAGAGCTCGCCGCTCATGGGGATGACGCGCGTGATCACCGCCGAACCGGCAACGGCGGCGGCGGCGTGCTTGAGCTTGGAACCCGAGCGGGCCAGCGCCCGGCGAATCGCATCGCCCACCGCCTCGACCTCGACGATGTTCTTCTCGACCACGGCGTTGGGCGGCAACGGCTCGACCGCGTAGTGCTCCACGCGATATCGACCGCCCGCCTGACTCAGCTGCAGCAGCTTGACGGCCGTCGAGCTGATGTCGACACCAATCAGTGCCGGCTTCTTCGGTGTAAAGAGCCCCACGGTGCTTCCCCCTCGCCACTGGCGCCCCTGACCAGATTCCTGGCGGGATACGCAATGGCATTAAATCGAAAATTTAGCGTAATGGCAACGGTCTACGACAACTTTCTCAAGTAATTGGCGTGATGTCTACCACAATTGCAGCACGGAACCGCCTGGCGCAACCCTTGCTTGTGCCGGCCGGACCCGGGCAACAGATGCTGCGCCATCTATACTGCCCCATGTTTTGACTCAGGTCTCGCTATCCTCACACCATGCAAATTTTCAAGCGTTTGTTGCGCTGGGCACTCATCCTGGCCTTTTCCGGCTTCCTTCTGGCCGTGGTTGCGACGGGTGTGGCGTATTGGCTGATCGCGCCAAGACTGCCCTCGGTGGCGGTGCTGAAGGACTACCACATGCAGGTGCCGTTGCGCGTATTGAGCGCCGACGGCAAGTTGATCGCCAGTTTTGGCGAGACCCGACGCATCCCCGTCGCCATCGCCGACGTGCCGGACCGCCTGAAGCACGCCGTGCTGTCGGCCGAGGACGACGACTTCTACCACCATCCGGGGGTGGACTGGCATGGCATCGTCCGCGCGGTCTGGCACGTCATCATCACCGGCGGCGACAAGGGGCCCGGTGGCTCGACGATCACCCAGCAGGTCGCCCGCAACTTTTTCCTCAGCCCGGAAAAGCTCTACTCGCGCAAGTTGACCGAGATATTCATCGCCCTGCGCATCGAGCACGAGCTCACCAAGGACCAGATTCTCGAGCTGTACCTGAACAAGATGTTCCTCGGGCATCGTTCCTACGGGGTGGCGGCGGCGGCGGAGTATTACTACGGCAAGACGCTGGACCAGCTGACCGTGGCCGAATGCGCGATGATCGCCTCGACCTTCCAGTTGCCTTCGGCGGTCAACCCGATCAACAACCCCAAACGCGGCATCGCGCGGCGCAACTGGGTGCTTGGCGAAATGCTGCGGCACCGCTACATCACGAAGGCGGTTTACGAACAGGCCATCGCCGAACCGAACCACGCCTATGCGCATGAACAACCGATCCAGGTCGAGGCACCCTACCTGGCCGAAATGGTGCGCCGCCAGGTGCTCGATCGCCTCGGCAACGATGCCCTGACCGAGGGTTATGTGGTCAAGACCACGGTGCAAAGCCGCCTGCAGCAAAGCGCCGTCGAAGCGGTGCACGACGGCTTGATAGCCTATGACCACCGCCACGGCTGGCGCGGCCCCGAGGCGCACCAGGACCTGGCCGCCAATGCCGGCACCGGCGACTACGACCGGGCATTGGCCAATTACAACAGCGTGTCGGGCCTGCAACCGGGCCTGGTGACCGCCAGCAACGCCACCCAGGCGACGGTCTATCTGCAGGACCATCAGGCCATCACCCTGGACCTGCCGGCCATGAGCTGGGCGCGCCCGCACATCAATGACGACCGCGTCGGCGCCGCTCCCACCCGCGTCGATGGCGTGCTCAAGCGCGGCGACATCATTCGCGTAAGCCAGGACGGCCAGGGCCGGTGGGCGCTCGCCCAGATACCCAAGGCGCAGGCCGGGCTTGTCTCGCTCAACCCGGAGGACGGCGCGATCGTGGCGCTGGTCGGCGGATTCAACTTCGGCCGCAGCAAGTTCAATCGTGCCGTCATGGCGGCGCGCCAGCCGGGTTCGAGCTTCAAGCCCTACCTGTACTCGGCCGCCTTTGAACGCGGCTTTACCCCGGCCTCGATCATCAACGACGCGCCGCTGGCCCTGCCCGACCCATCCCGTCCCAACGGGATCTGGACGCCATCCAACGACGACGACAAGTTCGCCGGCCCCATGCGCCTGCGCGAAGCCCTGGTGCAGTCGAAGAACCTGGTGTCGGTGCGCCTGCTGGATGCGGTGGGCATTAATTACGTACGCCAATACGCCACCCGCTTCGGCTTCTCGCTGGACGCCATCCCCGACAATCTGACGATGGCGCTGGGAACGGCCTCGGTGTCGCCGATGAGCATGGCGCGCGGCTACGCGGTATTCGCCAACGGCGGCTATCTGGTCACGCCGTACTTCATCAGTGAGATCGACGATCGCAACGGCAAGCCCGTCTACCTGGCCAATCCCGCGCGGGCGTGCCGCAACTGCCAGGAACGGCTGCTCGATACCAGCCCGCCCGGCCCGCCGCCGGCGATGAACAAGACCCCCGCCAACAGCGTGGCCACCGCCGGCACCGCGCCGGCCCCGGCCCGGCCAAGCAGCGTGGATGGCGTGGGTGAGGCGGTATTGCCGGCCGACGTGCACGGCCAGTCGGCGCAGCCGCCCGTACTCGCTCCGCGCGTCATCGGGCCGCGCAACGACTACCTCATCACCTCGCTGATGAAGGACGTGATCCTGCGTGGCACCGGTGCCGCCGCCCGCGCGCTGAACCGCCCCGACCTCGCCGGCAAGACCGGCTCCACCAACGATCATCGAGACGCATGGTTTGCCGGGTTCAACGGCGACCTGTCCACCGCGGTGTGGGTGGGCTTCGACGACTACAGCTCGCTCGGCCGCGGCGAGTTCGGCGCCAGGGCGGCGCTGCCGATCTGGATGAGCTACATGGGGGCCGCGCTCAAGGGCACGCCGCCGAGTTCGTTGCCGATGCCGCCGGGAATCGGTACGGTATGGATCAACCGCGACAGCGGCCTGCCCACCTCGGCGGACGACCCGAACGGGATGAACGAGATATTCAAGGTGGAAGACATCGACCGGCTGCGCAGCGAGGCAGCCCAAAAGAAGGAGCAGGATCAGCAGCACGCCTACGACATCTTCTGAACGAAAGGGGCGTCCAGGTAACCGGGGCCACCCCTGTTGCCGCCCACCATCGAGGAGGAACGCACCATGTCCCGAGGCGAACACCACCGCATCCATGCGCACGACCGCCTGCAACGCAACAGGCTGCTGATTGCCCAGGAGGCCGCCCGCCTGATGAGCGAGCAGGGCATCCGTGACTTTCATCATGCCAAGCTCAAGGCGGCGGAGCGGCTCGGCATCCTCGATGCACAGGCGCTGCCGCGCAACCTGGAAATCGAACGGGCGCTGCGCGAGCATCAACGACTGTTTCAAGCCGATAGCCAGCCGCAGCTGCTGCTACGGCGTCGCACGGCAGCGGTCGAGGCGATGCGGTTTCTCGCGCAGTTCGAGCCGCGGCTGGTCGGTGCCGTGCTGGAAGGCACGGCCGACGCCCACTCCGCGGTTTGCCTGCACGTGTTCAGCGATGATGCCGATGCCGTCGAACGCTACCTGAGCGAACACGGGGTGCCGGTCGAAGGCCAGGTCCGGCGCCTGCGCTACAGTCGCAGCGAGCAACCCGAATACCCGGTGCTTCTCTTTGCCGCGGACGAGCTCCCGTTCGACCTTACCGTGCTGCCCCGGAACGCCCTGCGCCGGCCTCCGCTGGACCGCACCGATGATCGCCCGATGCGCCGGGCATCCCTCGTCCAGGTGGAGATGATGCTGAGCGAGGCATTCGGGGACGCCGTGCAGCGGCGAACAGGGGCGGCGCGGCGCTGAATCTTCCCTGTCAGCGCCTCCTCCGGCAAAAAAAGCCCCGACCGGAGTCGGGGCTTTTTTTCAGCTGCGCGCCACGCCGTAGCGCCGGTTTCAGCGCTTGCCGGCTGCCACGTAGTCACGCTCGGCGGCGCCGGTGTAGATCTGCCGCGGACGGCCGATCCGTGATCCCGGCGTTTCATGCTGCTCGATCCAGTGCGCGATCCAGCCCGAGGTACGGGCGATCGCGAACATCACCGTGAACATCTCGGTGGGAATACCCAGCGCCTTGTAGATGATGCCCGAGTAGAAATCGACATTCGGGTACAGCTTGCGCTCGACGAAGTAGTCGTCCTTCAGCGCCGCCTCTTCCAGCTTCATCGCCACTTCCAGCAGCGGGTCGTTGACGCCGAGCTCGGCCAGCACCTTGTGGCACATCTCGCGGATGATCTTGGCGCGCGGGTCGAAGTTCTTGTACACGCGATGGCCGAAACCCATCAGCCGGAAGCTGTCGTTCTTGTCCTTGGCGCGCAGGATCGCCGACTCGACATTGTCCGGCGTGCCGATCTCCTCCAACTGCTTCAGCACCGCCTCGTTGGCGCCGCCATGCGCGGGACCCCACAACGCGGTAATGCCGGCGGCGATCGACGCGTAGGGATTGGCCCCGGTCGAGCCGACCAGGCGCACGGTCGAGGTGGAGGCGTTCTGCTCGTGGTCGGCGTGCAGGATGAACAGCAGGTCCAGCGCCTTGGCAGCCACCGGATTCATCTCCAGTGGCTCGCTCGGCACCTCGAACATCATGTGCAGGAAGCGGTTGACGTATTCGAGGTTGTTGCGCGGGTAGCGCAGCGGCCAGCCCACCGAGTAGCGATAGCAGGCGGCGGCGATGGTCGGCATCTTGGCGATCAGGCGGATCGCGGAAAGCTTGCGGTCGGCCGGGTCGTCCACGCTCAGGTGGTCGTGATAGAAGGCGGACAGCGAGGCCACGGCGGCGGCCAGCATGGCCATCGGGTGCGCGTCGTGATGGAAGCCCTGGAAGAAGTTCTTCTGCGACTCGTGCATCATCGTGTGATGGGTGATGTCATGCTCGAAGCTGGCGAACTGCTTCTGGTCAGGCAGCTCGCCATTGAGCAGCAGGTAGGACACCTCGAGAAAGTTCGACTTCTCCGCCAATTGCTCGATCGGGTAGCCGCGATACAGCAGCACGCCCTTGTCGCCGTCGATGTAGGTGATCGCGCTCTTGGTGCTCGCCGTGCCGCCAAAGCCCGGATCGAACGTGTACAGGCCGGTATCCTTGTACAGGTTGCCGATGTCGATGCACGAAGGCCCCAGGGTGCCGCTGACCAGTGGCAGTTCGCTACTGCGTTTGCTCGACTCGTCCACCAGTTTGACGATCTTGGAATCAGACACGGAAACCTCCTTGCATTGTGGGTCACCACCGGCTGCCCGTACCAAAGTGGAGGCAGCCGGCGAGGGATTTGCGTTGAATTCGTGCATCGGAACACGCATGCGATGCAACGGGCGCCATGGCGCCGGTGCGCCGCCCATTATCGCACAAGGTCCACCCGGCATTCGATGGCGAATGGTCGAAGGGCGGACGCGAAAAGGCACGGGGCGAGCATGCGCTCGCCCCGTGCCTGGAATTTCAGTCCCGACCTCGCCATTGCGAGCAATGGCGACCCGGCGGATTACTCTTTGACCGAGCCGGCGTAGCGGCGGCGGAACTTGTCGACGCGACCACCGACGTCGAGCGTCTTCTGCTTGCCGGTGTAGAAAGGGTGCGAGTGGCTGGAGATATCCACCTTGATCAGCGGGTACTCATTGCCGTCTTCCCATTTGACGGTTTCCTTGCTGGACATGGTCGACTTGGTCAGGAACGCGAAGTCGGACGACAGGTCCTGGAACACCACCTGTTTGTAGTTCGGATGGATATCGGGCTTCATGGCAAACTCTGAAAGCGGCGGTGAAAAGAGCGGCATTGTACCGGCCAGGCGACCCGCCCTGCAAGCCCGCAACGGGCTGCCGGGGCCGGATTGCGTGCCTCGCCGGTCAACGGGCGTCCCCCAGCGCGCGCCGCACCATCGCCGCAAACCTGTCCTGATCGACGTCGAGCACGATATTGGCCTGCGCCGGACGGCCCAGCCGCCCGGCCCAGTCCACCACGGTCGCCCCGCGCGTCAGGCGCCCGTCCAGCTCGATCGCCACGGCCCGGGTTTCGCTGCGGGTGACGATCGACGGGTCCAGCGCAACAGCCATCGCCAGCGCATCGGCCGCGACCACCCCGACGCGATCGTGTTCGGCGTTGTAGCGGCGCGCCGCGCCGACGATTTTCGCGAAGAAGGCCGCCCGCTGGTCGCCCGCCGCCAGCCAGTCGTCGAACTGCGCGTCGGCGAAGCCGTGCCTCAGCGTCGCCTCCCAGTCGACCAGGTCGAAGGCGGCAAACGCCTCGAACACCACGTGCGCCGCCTCCGGGTCGAAGCCGATGTTGAACTCGGCCGGCACGTTGCCGGTGTTGCCGTGGCCGGTGACCGCACCGCCCATGATCACCAGGCGCGCCACCCGGCCCGGCAGATCCGGGTCGAGCCGCAGCGCCAACGCCAGATTGGTCAGCGGGCCCAGCGCCACCAGGGTCAATTCGCCGGGCCGCTCGCGGGTCAGCCGCAGCAAGGCCAGCGCGGCCGCCTCGTGGTGCGCGCGGCTGACGGGTTCGGGAAAACCGATATCGCCGAAACCGTCTTGTCCATGCACGAGGGCGGCATCCTCCGAGGCCGCCCGCACCAGGGGCGTGGCGCAACCGGCAAACACCGGCACGGACGTACCCAGCAGATCGACTAGGGTCAGCGCATTGCGCACGGTGTGCCCGAGGCCGACATTTCCGGCGGCGATGCTCAGCCCGGCGATATCGGCATGGGCGTGCGCCATCAGGATCGCCAGCGCGTCGTCGACGCCGGGATCGGTATCAATCAGCAGTTGCGCTCTGCTCATGGGTGCTCCAGTGATCCGGTCGGCGGGTCAGCATAAAGGCAAGCCCGGGTCGGTGCGACCGTCGCTTCGCCGGACGCCGGCCGGCGCGCGCTCAGGCGTGGGCGTAGCGGGCCGAGCCGCCGATCCAGCGCTCGATCAGCCGCTCCGTCTGCGCCTGGTGCCCGTCCAGCATGCATGCGCCCACCTTCTGCACCGCCGGCAGCAGGTGGGCATCGCGCGCCAGGTCGGCGATACGGAAACTGAGCTGGCCGGTCTGGCGCGTACCCAGCACTTCGCCCGGTCCGCGCAGCTGCAGGTCCTTCTCGGCGATACGAAAGCCATCCGTGGTTTCACGCATGACCTGCAGGCGTTCACGCGCCAGCTGGCCCAGCGGCGGCTGGTACAGCAGCACGCAGTTGGACGCCTGGGCGCCCCGCCCCACCCGTCCGCGCAACTGGTGCAGTTGGGCGAGGCCCAGCCGCTCGCTGTTCTCGATCACCATCAGGCTGGCGTTGGGCACATCCACGCCGACCTCGATCACCGTGGTCGCCACCAGCACCGCCAGCTGCCCGGCCTTGAAAGCATCCATCACCGCCTGCTTCTCCTTCGGCCGCATGCGGCCGTGGATCAACCCCACGCCGAACCCGGCCAGCGCCGCGGAGAGCTCGGCATGGGCCACCTCGGCGGCCTGCGCGCGCAACGGCTCGGACTCCTCGATCAAGGTGCACACCCAGTAGACCTGGCGGCCCTCGGCACAGGCGGCGTGGATCCGCTCGATCACCTCGACGCGGCGCGCATTGGAAATGGCGATGGTCTGCACGGGGGTGCGGCCGGGCGGCAGTTCGTCGATGGAGGAAACATCCAGATCCGCGTAGGCGCTCATCGCCAGGGTGCGCGGGATCGGCGTGGCGGTAAGCACGAGCTGGTGCGGGACCAGCTCCCCGTCGCGGCCCTTGTCGCGCAGCGACAGGCGCTGCTGGACGCCGAAGCGGTGCTGCTCATCGACGATCACCAGCCCAAGCCGGGCAAAGGTCACGCCCTCCTGCATCAGGGCGTGGGTGCCGATCAGCACCGGCGCGCCCGCCGCCACCCGTTCGAGGGTGGCCTGGCGCGCCTTGCCGGCGACCTTGCCGGCCAGCCAGTCCACCTCGATGCCGAGCGGTTGCAGCCAGCGCCGGAAATTGTGCAGATGCTGCTCGGCCAGCAATTCGGTCGGCGCCATCAGCGCCACCTGGTGCCGCGATTCGACGGCCGCCAGCGCCGCCAGCGCCGCCACCACGGTCTTTCCCGAGCCCACATCGCCCTGCACCAGGCGCAGCATCGGGTGCGGCTGCGCCAGATCCCGCGCCACTTCCCCGCCGACACGCTGCTGCGCCGCGGTCAGCCGGAAGGGCAGCCCGGCGAGCAGTTGCCGCTGCAGTCGGCCGTCCCCGCCCAGCACCGGTGCCCGCCGGTGCCTGACCGCGGCACGCATGCGCTTGAGGCTGAGATGCCTGCTCAGCAACTCCTCGAACGCCAGCCGCTGCTGCGCCGGATGAAGACCCCGCATCAGCTGCTCCAGGTTCGCCTGCGGCGGCGGCCGATGCACATACAGCAGCGCATCGCGCAACGAGGTCAGACCGTGTTCGACGCACAATTGCAGCGGGATCAGTTCCAGCTGTTCCGCCGCGGGCAGCAGGGCCAGCGCCTTGCCGATCACGCCGGCCAGGCGCTTGCTGCCCAGGCCCTCGGTCGTCGGATAGACCGGGCTGAGCGACTCGTCGGCGGCCACCGCCTCGTCCGCGCCGACGCGCTGGTAGCTCGGATGCACCATCTCCAGCCCCTGCGCGCCGTGGCGCACTTCGCCGAAGCACAACAAGCGCGTGCCGGGGCGAAGCTGTTCGGCCTGTGCGCGGTTGAAGTGGAAGAAGCGCAGTCGCAGGGTCTGCCCACTGCCGTCGCCGAGCGCGACCTTCAGCTGCGGCCGATGGCGAAAGCCGCGCTCGACCTCCTCCACGATGCCGACGACCTGCTCGCGCTCGCCCACGCGCAGCTCGGCCAGCGGGGTGACCCGGGTCTTGTCTTCGTAACGCAGCGGCAGGTGGAACCAGAGATCCTGCACCCGCTCCAGGCCCAGCCGCGCCAGCAACGCCAGCAGGGCGGGACCGACGCCCGGCAGCGCGCCCAGCGGGGCATTGCCGGCATCCATTGCCGGGGTAACGGGGCGGGGCGGGGTTCGGGCAGCCATGAGCGGTTAGCGTAACCGAGCATCGCCGCCCGCCGTAAGCGAACCGCCGACAGGGCGTGTCGGCGCCGGGCGTGGGTAATGATCAGCTCACGGCGCGCATGCGGCAGAGATCAGGAAAGCACCATCACCGCGTCGATCTCGACCCGCGCCCCCTTCGGCAGGCCGGCGACCTCGATCGTCGACCGCGCCGGATACGGCGGCTGGAAATAGTCCGCCATGACCGCGTTGACGGCGGCAAAGTCCCCCAGGTCGGTGACATAAATCCCCACCCGCACGATATCCGCCAGCGCTCCGCCGGCGGCACCGGCCACCGCCGCGAGGTTGTCGAACACGCGCCGCGCCTGTGCGGTGATGTCGCCCTCCACCAGGGCACCGGTGGCCGGATGGAGCGGGATCTGCCCCGAGAAATAGACCGTATTACCGGCCTGAATGGCTTGCGAATAGGGGCCGATGGCGGCAGGCGCCTGCTCGGTGAAAATGGTACGGCGTGACATGGCGACTCCTTGAGAAAAAGGGCAAAGGGGCAAGAGCATGGGGCCGTCCGCGGCCGGGCCAAGCCGTGCGGCGAACGGCATGCTTTTCACCCCTGCAGGGGGTAGCGATAGGCCTCGCTGACCACGCCGGTGCGCTTCACCCGGCGAATCACCTCGGCCAGATGGCTGCGGCTTTTCACTTCCATGGCGAACAGCAGCGTGGCGGCGGCGTCATCCCGCTCCACGTACTCGACGTTCTCGATGTTGGAATCGGCGGCCGCGATCGCCGCCGCCACCGTGGCAAGCACGCCCGGGCGATTGATCACCTCGATCCGCAGTTGCGCCCGATAGTCGCCCCGCACCCCCCGATCCCACTCGATCGCCACACAACGCTCCGGCGACTTGCGCAACTCGGCGACGTTGGGGCACTCCTCGCGATGGACCACGATGCCCTTGCCCGAAGACAGGTAACCGATGATGTCATCGCCCGGCAGCGGGTGGCAGCAATTGGCGAAGCTGAGCACCCCGCGCTCGGTACCGGTGATGCGGATCTTCTCCTGCGCAGCCGGCGCCTGGGGCTTGACACCGGGCGACGGCTTCCGGCGCGAGCCCAGCAGCTGGCTTGCCACCACATCGGGCATGCGGTTGCCGAGGGCGATCTCGGACAGCAGCTCTTCCAGCCGCTTGAACTTGGAACCCTCGAGAAACTGTTCGAGCACGGCGGCGGGAATGCTTTCCAGGCTGCTTCCCTGCGCCTCCAGCGCACGATCGAGCATGCGGTGGCCGAAATCCACCGCATCCTCGTGCTGCAAATGCTTCAGGTGCTGGCGAATCGCCGTGCGCGCCTTGCCGGTCACCACGGCTTCCAGCCAGGCGGGATTCGGCACCGCGGAAGGCGCGGTGATGATCTCCACCAGTTGCCCGGACTCCAGCCGCGTGCGCAACGGCAACAAGCGCTTGTCCACCCGGGCCGCGACGGCATGATCGCCGACGTCGGTATGCACGGCATAGGCAAAGTCCAGCACGGTGGCATTGCGCGGCAACGAGAGGATGTCGCCGCGCGGGGTGAACAGGTAGACCTCATCGGGGAACAGGTCGATCTTGACGTTTTCGATGAACTCCGCCGAGGACACCGTGTTGGCCGAGCTGTCGACCATCGAGGACAGCCATTCGCGCGCCCGCGCCTGCGCGCTGTTCGCCGGGCCACTGTCGGTCTTGTAGGCCCAGTGCGCGGCCACCCCGCGTTCGGCCACGGAATCCATTTCCGCCGTGCGAATCTGCACCTCGATGGGCGCGCCGAACGGGCCTAGCAATACCGTGTGCAGCGACTGGTAGCCATTGGCCTTGGGTATCGCGATGAAATCCTTGAAGCGCTTGTCGACCGGCTTGTACAGCGCATGCGCCACGCCGAGCGCCATGTAGCAACTCATCGCGTTGTCGACGACCAGGCGGAAACCGTAGACGTCCATCAGCTGCGTGAAGCTCTTGTTCTCGCTGCGCATCTTGGAATAGATGCTCCAGGGCGACTTGATCCGGCCCACCACGCGCGCCGGCAAGTGCTCGGCGGCCAGCCGGGTCGACAGCGCCGTCTCGATTTTGCCCATCGCCTCGCGGCGATTGCCGATCGCGGCGCGGATCCGCTCGCTGATCACCCGGTAACGATCCGGATAGAGCGTGCGGAAGCCGAGATCCTGCAGCTCGGCCTTGAACTTGTTCATGCCCAGGCGTTGCGCGATCGGCGCGAAGATCTCGAGCGTTTCCCGCGCGATGCGCCGGCGCGACCCGCTGTCCTTGGCGCCGAGCGTCCGCATGTTGTGCAAGCGGTCGGCCAGCTTGATCAGGATCACCCGGATGTCGCGGGCCATCGCCAGCAGCATCTTGCGGAAGCTCTCCGCATCGGCCTCCTGCCGGGTGCCGAAGCGCATCTTGTCCAGCTTGGTGACGCCATCGACCAGTTCGGCCACCACCTCGCCGAACTCGGCCGCCAATACCTCGCGGCTGAGCTCGGTGTCTTCGAGGGTGTCGTGCAACACGGCCGCGATGATGGTCTCGGCATCCAGGCCAAGCTCGGCCAGGATGCCCGCTACCGCCACGGGGTGGGTGATATAGGGTTCGCCGCTCTTGCGCTCCTGCCCGGCGTGGGCCACCGCGCCGATCTCGAACGCGCGCAGCACGCGCTGCACCTGCGCCTCCGGGAGGTAGGCGATGCGTTCCTTCAGCGCCAGCACGTAAGGCGGCAAGGCGGACATGTCGACCGTGGCAGGGTGGGTTGCCGCAGTCATGGCCGATGGCGCCCGCTCAGGCGCCCACCTCGGCCGACACGATGCCGACGACGACCGCACGCGCACAAGCCCCCGCACCGAACGCGCCGGTGCGCAAGCCTGACGCCTGGCGGCCGTCGCCGATCATCAGTCGTCGCCGACTTTGGAAAGGTCGTCGTCGACCTCGGCCGCTGCCCACTCGAGCGCCTCGCGCTCGGCACGCTCACGCTCGGCCTTGTCGATCTGGTCGATGGTGGCCTGGTCGATGCGGCGCGCGGCGATTTCACGCAAAGCCAGCACCGTCGGCTTGTCGTGATCGGGATTGACCGCCGGCTCGGCACCCTTTTCGAGCTGACGCGCGCGCTTGGTCGCCATCAACACCAGCTCGAAACGGTTGTCGACCACCTCGAGGCAGTCCTCCACGGTAATACGTGCCATGTGAAATCCTCAAAGAATAAATGACTTATCTGGTCGGCCAGTGTAGCCAGCGGGTGCTTTGCTGGCAATGCGTGAAGTCCGTATCATGGCCGGCTGGTCATGCGCCCCGCCGGCGAAAGCAACGCGAAAGCCGTGCAAGATATAAAACCAGGCAGTACAATTATGCCGCCTTCCGACCAAACTCCCCCGGCACCTCATGTCTTCAAGCCTACGACGTCTCCATCCGCGCCGGTGCCTGCCCTTGCTTGCGGTTGCCCTGCTGGCGGGCTGCACCATCGCCAAGCCGCGCACTGACGACCCCTTGCAGAAGTACAACCGGGATGCGTACCAGTTCAACGACGCCCTCGACAAGGCGGTGGTCCGGCCGGTCGCGGTAGGTTACCGCAAGGTCACCAACGCCCCGGTGCGTCGCTCGTTCAGCGACTTTTTCACCAATATCCGCATGCCGATCACGGTGGCGAACGACCTGCTGCAGGCCCGCCCGAAGCAGGCCTTGCAGAGCACCGGCCGGTTCCTGGTCAACCTGACCCTGGGCATCGGCGGGTTCTTCGATCCCGCCAGCCAGCTCGGGATACCGCTGGAAGACAACGACTTCGGCATCACCCTGGCACGCTGGGGAGCGCCCGAGGGCGATTTCCTGATGCTGCCCTTCTTCGGGCCATCCACCGCGCGCGACATCTGGCATCTGCCGGTCGACAGCTACTTTTTCGATCCGCTGAGCATCTACGCCAGCAATCATTCCTATGGCGGCCTGCAATACCTGCCGTCGGCGATGTACCTGGTGACCCTCAGGTCGCGCCTGATCGATTCGGAAGGCTTTCTGCAGTCCGCCTACGACCCGTACGTCTTCATCCGGGACGCCTACCGCCAGCAGCGGCTGTACCAGATCTACGACGGCAATCCGCCGATCGAGATCATCCAGCAGATGCAGGGCCTGGACAATCCCAACTTCGACCCCGAGCAGTTGCTGGATCAGCAGCGCGCGTGGGAGAAGAAGCACCCGGGCAAGGCGAACAAGCCCTGAGTGCCATAACCGTTGCGGAGAGGGGCCGGCAGCCCCTCTCCACCCGTCGCTCACCGACTCATGCGAGCAGGCGCTCGACCTCGCATACCTGAGCCAACGCCTGCATGCCCGCGGGCATCCGGGTCACCTGCAAGGTCCTGCCGGATCGGTCCGCCCCGGCCACCACCGCAACGATGCACGCCAGCCCGGCACTGTCCGCGCGGCTGACCCCGGCCAGGTCGAGCCTGCCGATCGCACCGTCGCCCAGCGCCAACTGGATTTCACCCAGCGCCGAACCGGCAGTCTCGAAACTGAGCACGCCACTGACCGCGAGCACCCCCGCGGTAGCGGTATCGAGCTGGAAATGCGCGGCCTCGCTCACTTCGAGCCCTTGCTGTCCTTGGCCATCGTGTCCAGCGCCTTTTCACCCTGGACTTCCAGGTTCTTGATCAGCTGCTCGATGCCGACCTTGCGGATCTCCGCATCGACCTGGTTGCGATAGTTGGTCACGTAGGAAATGCCTTCGATGATCACGTCGTAGGCCTTCCAGTCGCCGGCGCGGCTCTTGCGGAAGGCGTAGTCGATCTCCACCAGCTTGCCGTCGTCCAGCACCACCTGGGTGCGGACCACCGTGCGCTTGTCGTTCAGGTCGCCGTTGAACGGCAGCACCTTGACCCGACCGCGGGTGTAGTTGAGCAGGCCCTGGGCATAACGATGGGTGATCGAGTTGTAGAACGCCTTGGCGAAGCGTTCGCGCTGATCGGGCGTGGCTTCGCGCGCATGCTGGCCAAGCACCAGGATGGAGGCGTAGTCGATATCGAAGTGCGGCAGGAACACCTGGTCGATGATGGCGATCAGCTTTTCCTGGTTTTTCTTCAACTCGTCGCGATGCCCGTCGATCGCGGTGGCCAACTGGTCGGCGATGCCCTGCACGATCTGTTCGGGAGTCTGCTGGGCCGCCGCTGGCGCGGCTGCCGGGGTCGGGGCCTGGGCGAACGCCGGAACGGCGAGGACGCTGGCGAACGCGATGGCGGTGGCAAGAGCCAGTCTGCGCAACATGGGAACTCCTTCAACGGAGCCGGCGCGGAAGCGCCGGCGGGGAATGGGTTATTTACCGCCGTTGCCGGCGCCTTTATTGTCACTGGACGAACCGTTGACCAGGAACTTGCCGATAAGATCCTCCAGCTGCATGGCCGACTGGGTGAGGATCATCTCGTCGCCGTTCTTGAGCGGATCGGGCGAGCCGCCTGGCTGGATCGAAACATACTGGGTGCCGATCAAACCGCTGGTGAATACCGCCGCCGCCGAATCGTCGGGGATCTGGTTGAAGCGCTTGTCGATCGCCATGACCACTTTGGCATTGAGCTTGAGCGGGTCGGCGACCACCGACTGCACGCTGCCGATCGGCACGCCCGCCATCTTGACCGGCGCGCCCGGCGAAAGCGTCCCCACGTTGGAGAAATTCGCGGTGACCGTATAGGTGCCGCCGATGTCGTCAGCCACCCCGCCGGCGCCGAAGAACTTGCCCAGCATCTCTTCCAGCGGCTCGCTCGACTTGGTGCGCGCCAGCGTGCCGTTGGCGGCCAGCAACTGCTTCGAGCTGCCGTAGTCGATGCCCACGTACTGGTCGCCGAGCAGGCCACTGGTATAGATCGTTGCCACCGAGTCCAGCGGAATATGGTCGTAGCGCTTGTCGATCGACAGCTTCACGTCGGCCACGTCCTGGCCCGGGGTGAGATCGATCGACTGCACCTGGCCGACCCGGACGCCGGCGATCTTCACCGGCGCACGCTCCTTCAGCTGGCCCACGTTGGTGAAGTGGGTATCGACGACGTAGCTGTCGCCCTGGTGCACATTGGCCACCGAACTGGTCTGGGTCGCCAGATACGCGAGCGCGGCGAAGCCAAGCACGATGAACAGGCCGGTGCCGACGGCGTAGGAACTTCTTTGTTGGCTCACGGCACGATCCTCGATGAACGATGGGAATTGGCGGAAATGGTCATGGCGGCAGTCACATCAGAAATGCGGTGAGTACGAAGTCCAGGGCAAGGATCGCTATCGACGAGGCGACCACGGTGCGCGTGGTGGCATACGCGACGCCCTCGCTCGTCGGCGGCGTGGTGAAGCCCTGGAAGACGGCGATCAGGGACACCACGGCGCCGAAGGCCAGGCTCTTGAACAGCACGCCGTTGACGATGTCCGTGCGCACCTCGACCACCGACGTCATGTTCGCCCAGAAGGTGCCGTTGTCGATGCCCAGCCAGGTGACCCCCACCAGGTGGCCGCCGAATATCGCCATCGCGCAGAACACGCAGCACAGCAGCGGCATGGCGACGAGCCCGGCCAGGAAACGCGGCGTTGCCACGTAGGCCATCGGGTCGACCGCCATCATCTCCATCGCGTCGATCTGGTCGGTGGCGCGCATCAGGCCGATCTCGGCGGTGATCGAGGTGCCGGCACGGCCGGCAAACAGCAGCGCGGTCACCACCGGCCCCAGCTCGCGATACACCGACAGCGCCACCACCATGCCGCTGGCCGAGGTGCCGCCGAAGATCGACAGCACGTGATAGAGCTGCAACATCAGCACCATGCCGACGAACAGGCCGCAGACCATGATGATGGTCAGGCTCATGGCGCCGAGGAACCACAGCTGGCGAACGGTCTCGCGCATGTAGCGCAGGCTGCGCGGAACCGCCCGCAACAGGGCCAGCAGGAACAGGCCGCAATTGCCGATCTGCGCCAGCGACTGGATCACCACGTTGTCGTGTTGCCGCAACCGTTCGCTCATTTCCCTGCTCCGGCAAAACCCAGGGCCCGGCCAAGATCCTCGGCTGGATACTGGAACGGCACGGGCCCGTCGGCCTCGCCGCCAAAGAACTGCCGCGTCCACGGCGAGCCGTCGCTGGCGATGGTCCTGGGATCGCCCTGGGCGACGACCTTGCCGTTGGCGATCAGGAGCACGTGATCGGCCACCTGCTTGACCGCCTCCAGCTCGTGCGCCACCAGCACGCTGGTGATGCCGAGGGTATGGTTGAGCGTACGGATCAATTTCAGCACCTGGTTCAGCGCAACCGGGTCCAGCCCGACGAAAGGCTCGTCGTAGAGAATCAGCATCGGATCGAACACGATCGCCCGCGCCAATGCCACCCGCCGCGCCATGCCGCCGGACAATTCGCTGGGCAGCAGCCGCGCCGCGCCGCGCAGGCCGACCGCCTGCAGCTTCAGCAGCACCAGGTTGCGAATCAGCACTTCCGGCAGCCGGGTGTGCTGGCGCAGCGGAAACGCCACGTTCTCGAACACGTCGAAATCGGTCAGCAGCGCGGAGTTCTGGAACAGGTAGCCGATCCCCTCGCGCAGCTTGTACAACTGCTCACGCGGCAGCTCGGGCACGTTCTGGCCGTTGACGACAATCGTGCCGGCGTCGGCGCGCATCTGCCCGGTGATGTGCTTGAGCAGGGTGGTCTTGCCGGTGCCGCTCGGCCCCATGATCGCGGTGACCTTGCCACGCGGGATGTCCACGTCCATCCGGTCGAACAACGTCTTGCCATTGAGCACCGTGGTCAGGCCACGGATCCGCACCAGGGTGCTGTCGTCGGGCGTGGCGCGAACGGAGTCGGTCATGGGCGATAAAAGCAGCTTGAGAAGCGGACAAGGTAGCTGAAGCGCGGGATGAAGACCATGTGTTACGCCACCCCGGCGCCTCAGCCTTCAGCCGCCAGCAGGTCGGCGATCAATTGTTCATGACGCTGCCATTGCAACACGCTGCGCAGGCGCACCGCCCTGACGATCGCCTGCAGGTCGGCCAGCGCCTGTTCAAAGACATCGTTCACCAGGATGTAGTCGAACTGATCCGCATGGGCGATCTCACCGCGCGAATTGCGCAACCGGCGCTCGATCACCTCGGCACTGTCCGAGCCGCGCCCGCGCAGGCGGCGTTCCAGCTCCGCCCGCGACGGCGGCAGGATGAATACGCTGACGCAGTCGGGCTTGCTGCGGCGGATCTGTTCGGCGCCCTGCCAGTCGATCTCCAGCAGCACGTCGCGGCCCTGGGCCAGCAGTCCCTGCACTGTCGTCCGCGAGGTGCCGTAGAGGTTGCCGTGCACCTCGGCGTGTTCCAGGAAGATGCCTTCGGCCACTTCGCGCTCGAACTCGCCGCGCTCGACGAAATAGTAGTGGCGACCATACAACTCGCCCGGCCGCGGCGGCCTGGTCGTGTGCGAGATCGACAGCGAGATCGCCGGCTCGCGTTCGAGCAGCGCGTTGACCAGGCTGGACTTGCCGGCACCCGACGGCGCGGCGACCACGAACAGGGTGCCCTCGACCGTCACGCCCGTGGCTGCATTCGCGGTCATTCGATGTTTTGCACTTGTTCGCGCATCTGCTCGATCAGCACCTTCAGCTCCACCGCCGCATTGGTACTGCGCGCATCCACCGATTTGGAACCCAGCGTATTCGCCTCGCGGTTGAATTCCTGCATCAGGAAGTCCAGCCGCCGGCCGACCGGCTCCTTCAGGCCGAGCACGCGGCGGGTCTCGCCGATGTGGGTGCTGAGCCGGTCCAGCTCCTCGTCCACGTCGGTACGGGCGATCTGCAAGACCAGCTCCTGCTCCAGCCGACCCGGCTCCACCGGCTGCTTGAGATCCGCCAGCCGGCCTTCCAGCCGGGTGCGCAAGGCGGCGCGGATCTCCGGCATCCAGCCACGCACCTCGCTGACCACGCGCTCGATGCCGTCGAGCTTTTCGCACAGGATCTGCCCCAGCTTGCCGCCCTCGCGTTCACGTGTTGCGGCGAGCGCATCCAGTGCGCGGTCGAGCACGTCGAACAGGGCGGCCTGCTGCGCCTCGGGGTCGGCCTCGGCCTGCCGCATGACGCCGGGAAAGCGCAGCAATTCGGTGAGCTGCACCTGCAGGCCGGGAAACCGCGCCGCCAGATCCAGGTTGAGTTCCGCCAGGCGCGACAACAGCGCATGGTCGACCTGCAGCGAATCGCCGCGCGCATCGCTGTTGCGGCGCACGGTGAGGTCGAGCTTGCCGCGCGACAGCTTGGCCGCCACCCGCTCGCGCAACTGCGACTCGAACGCGCGCAGGTCGTCGGGCAGGCGCGGACTCAGCTCGAGGTAACGATGATTGACGGTGCGCAGTTCGCAAGTGAGCGTGCCGGAGGGACCGGTGGTTTCGGCGCTGGCGTAGGCCGTCATGCTGCGGATCATGTTGACGCCGTCGGGAAGTGGGGAAAGGACGCAATGGTAAACTCTCCCGTCCCGGCTTGCCCAATCCGCTCAAGCCCCCCAGGATCCACCCGATGAAGTCCCCCACATGAACGACACCCGCCGCCCCAGTGGCCGCGCCAGCGACCAGCTGCGCACCGTCAGCATCGAACGCCACTACACCCGCCACGCCGAGGGCTCGGTGCTGGTGGGCTTCGGCGACACCCGCGTGCTGTGCACCGCCAGCATCGAGGATCGCGCCCCGGCGTGGCTGCGCGGCAAGGGCGAGGGCTGGGTCACCGCCGAATACGGCATGCTGCCGCGCGCGACCCACACGCGCACGCAGCGCGAGGCCGCGCGCGGCGGCCAGGGCGGCCGCACCATGGAAATCCAGCGGCTGATCGGCCGCAGCCTGCGCGCCTGCGTCAACCGGCAGGCGCTGGGCGAGCGCGTGATCACGCTGGACTGCGACGTGCTGCAGGCCGACGGCGGCACCCGCACCGCCGCGATCACCGGCGCCTACGTGGCCCTGGTCGATGCGGTAAACCAGCTGATGCAGCGCGAGAACCTCAAGCGCAACCCGATCGTCGGCGCGGTCGCCGCGGTGTCGGTGGGCATCTACAAGGGCATGCCCGTGCTCGACCTCGACTACGCCGAGGATTCCGACTGCGACACCGACATGAACGTGGTGATGAACGACGGTGGCGGCTTCATCGAGGTGCAAGGCACCGCCGAAGGCCATGCCTTCCGCCGCGACGAGATGGACGCCCTGCTGGCGTTGGCCGAAAAAGGCATCGGCGAGCTGGTGGCCGCGCAGCGTGCGGCGCTGGCCGGAGGCTGAGCCGATGGGCCGCATCGTCCTGGCCAGCGGCAACCGCGGCAAGCTAGCGGAATTCGGCCTGTTGCTCGCCGACGCCGATTTCGACGTGGTGGCGCAAGGCGAACTCGGCGTGGACGACGCCGAGGAAACCGGCCTCAGCTTCGTCGAGAACGCCGTGCTCAAGGCGCGCCACGCCGCGCGCCACACCGGCCTGCCGGCGCTGGCCGACGACTCCGGCCTGTGCGTCGACTCACTCGGCGGCGCGCCCGGCCTGTATTCGGCGCGCTACGCCGGCGACCACGGTGACAGCGCCGCCAACAACACCAGGCTGCTGCGCGACCTCGACGGCCATGCGGGCGCCGAACGCCGGGCCTTCTTCATCTGCGTGCTGGTGCTGCTGCGCCACGCCGCCGATCCGGCGCCGCTGGTCGCCGAAGGCCGCTGGCATGGCCGCGTGCTGGACGCCCCGCGCGGCGAAGGCGGCTTCGGCTACGACCCGCTGTTCCTGCCCGACGGTCACGAACTGTCCGCGGCGCAGCTGGACAAGGCGCTGAAGAATCGCATCAGCCACCGCGGCCAGGCGCTGGCCCAGCTGCACGCGCAACTGGCCGGGCTTCGCCCGTGAGCCTGCTGGCGCCACCGCTGTCGCTTTACATCCACATGCCGTGGTGCGTGAAGAAGTGCCCCTACTGCGACTTCAATTCGCATGGACTGCGCGACGAGCCACCGCCGTATGCCGCCTATGTCGAACACCTGCTGGCCGACCTGGATGCCGATCGTCGCGACTTCGCCGCGGCGCTGGCCGGCCGCCCGATCCTCAGCATCTTCTTCGGCGGCGGCACGCCGAGCCTGTTTTCGCCCGAGCTGATCGCCCGCCTGCTCGATGGCGTGCGCGAGCGGCTGCCGCTGGCCGATGGCGCCGAAATCACCCTGGAGACCAACCCCGGCACGGTGGAACACGGCCGCTTCGACGGCTATCTGGCCGCCGGCGTCAATCGCATCTCCTTCGGCGTGCAGAGTTTCGACGACGGCTCGCTGAAGCGGCTGGGACGCATCCACTCGGCGGGCGAGGCGGAGGCTGCGGTGAAGTCGGCGCAGGACGCCGGTTACCGCAACATCAACCTCGACCTGATGTATGCGCTGCCGCAGCAGACGCTGGCCGGTGCACTCGCCGACGTGGAGCGCGCGGTTGCGCTGCGGCCCAGCCATATCTCGCACTACCAGCTCACCCTGGAACCGAACACCGCGTTTGCCGCCAACCCGCCGCCGTTGCCTGACGACGACCACGCCTGGGCCATGCAGGAAGCCTGCGAGGCCCGGCTCGCGCACGCCGGCTACGGCCAGTACGAGATTTCTGCCTACGCGCAGCCTGGCTACCGCTGTGCGCACAACCTCAACTACTGGCGCTTCGGCGACTATCTCGGGATCGGCGCCGGCGCCCACGGCAAGCTGAGCGACCCGCACAGCGGGGATATCCGCCGGCGCTGGAAAACCCGGCTTCCGCGTCGCTACCAGGACGCCGCCGGCAGTCCCGCGCGCATCGGCGGCGACCAACTGGTCAGTGCCGGCGAGCTGCCTTTCGAGTACATGCTCAACGCCCTGCGCCTGGTCGATGGCGTACCGAGCAGCGATTTCGCCGAGCGCACCGGGCTGCCGACCGAACGCATCGATGCCGCCGTCGACGCGGCCCGCGCACGCGGCTGGCTCGAACGCGATCCCGCCCGCCTGCATACCACCGCGCTGGGCCAGCGCTTCCTGAACGACGTCATCGCCAGTTTCCTCGATTGAAAATCACGACAAAGCCCCGCCTTCAGCATAGACTCCAAGCCGATCAGGTCATCAGGTGACTCGCCCATATGAGCCATGAAGTCGCTGGTTCCCGCCCGTCGTCCCCGGCGGCAATACGCCGGCCCGGACGGGAGCGGCCGATGCGGCGCGACGCCTTCCCGTCGCCATCGGCTCAAGCCCCGGCCGGGCACGCCGACACATCGGGGGAACACCCAGCTGCAAAGGCCGCCGTCATGCCCTTCCATCGTCACCGTCAAGCGCTGCCATGGCATACATGGCGCGGGGTTGCCGCCTCCCCCGGCCAACTCGGCCACGGCTACGCGCCAGCGCGCGCGCAGCGCCGGTTCGCCGACGGCCAGCACGAACCAGTTGCCGCGGTTTCGCAGAAACTTGCGCATGCGGGCGCGCAGGGTCGACCCGGAGACGGCGCATGACTCCTGCCCCCCGCGTGCGAACCGGCCAGGAGCGGCGCCGCGCGAACCGCAAGCCGGTCGACTTCGACGCCACCGTGATCGATACCATCGCCGAGCAGCCTTTTGGCCGCATCGGCAACCTGTCGGCCACGGGCATGCTGCTGATCAGCGCCACCCCGCCGCGGCAGGAGGCGGTCTACCAGCTGCGGCTGCCCTTGCCGGAATCCGGTGGCGCGCAGCGGCGCATCGACGTGGGCGTGCAGGAGCAATGGCACGAGCAGACGGCCTCGGCCGACGTGATCTGGGCCGGCTACCGCATCATCGCGATCAGCGACCCGGATGCCGAGCGGCTCAAGGAGTGGCTGGCGCAGCCCGGCTGACTCGCCCGCCCCGGCGCTGGCCGGGGCCGCTCCGCCATCGCGACAGCCGGCGCGGGCAATGCAAAATATGGCGTGACCGCGGCATCCAGCATAGACTGATTTCATTTACAAGACAGGGTTTCGCATGGGTGCCGGACAGGATCGACGTCACCAACTCGCATCGCGCTCCTCCGCCGGCCTCGCCGGCGGGCGCTGGCCTGCACGCGCGCAACAGCTCATCGAGGCCGCCTACACTTCGTCGGTCGAGGGTTTGCACGAACCGCTGAAGCGCTGCCTCGGTGCATTCGAGGAGAAGCTCTTTGCGCTGGCCGAGCGCTCGCCCAGGGCGGACGAACAGCAGGATCTGTTCGCCAGCCGGCAGCGCGTGATGCAGGAGGGCGGCGACGTCCAGCAACGCTTCCTGGAACACCTCGGCAACGCGCTCAACGCGGTTGACGGTACCGGCGCGACGGCAAGCCCGAGCGCGAACGGCAGCAAGCCCTGGCTATCGCTGGAGCTGCTCGACCCCGCGGTGCAGGAACTGTCGATGGCGGTCGATCAGATCGGCGCACGCGGCGAAGTCCGCCACAGCAGCCAGCTGCATGAACTGGGATATCGGTTCGCGGTGCTGATCGGCTCGCCTCCCCTGGAGGGCAAGTCGCTGCCGCTGGGGCCGCATGCGCTGGCCTCCGCATTCAAACTGGCGACGAGCGAACTGGCATTGCCGCTGAAGCACCAACTGCTGCTGTTGCAGCAGTTCGACCAGTGGGTCATCGCTTCGCTGAGCTCCCTGTACAGCACGGTCAACGCGCAGCTGCAGAGTGCCGGCATCCTGCCCCAGTTGCGCAGCGTCCCGCTGCCGCGGCGGGTCGGCAAGCAGCAGCGCCAGGCCCCGGTCGCAGACGCCGCGGAGGAGGCGCCCGTCGCCGCCGCCGAACCGCCGCCTACGGAGGATCGGCAAGGCAAGTCGCCGGCCCCTGCCGGCACCGGCAACTCGATCGAGGTGCTGGAATCCCTGCGCGACCTGCTCGCCCAGCGGCGCGCCAGCCAGGGCGCCACCGTCGGGGCGTCGGGTGCCCGCGCCGCCAGCGAGGACGAACTGCAGACCGCGCTGGGCGCGCTGCAGCAGCATCTGGCCCAGGTCACCGACAACGCCAGCCGCGAGCTGCGCAGCGCCGCGCGCCTGCGCGAGGAGCTGCTGGCCCAGCTCAACCTCGGCAAGCCTGCCGATGCGCCGCAGACCCAGCTGAGCGACGAGCAGGGCGATACGGTGGAGCTGGTTGCCGGGCTTTTCGAACAGCTCGGCCAGCAACTGCAGCATGGCGGCGACGCCCGCGCCCTGCTCGGCAACATGCAACTCCCGCTGCTGCGCATGGCCGTGGCCGATCCGGCCTTTTTCGAACGGCGGGAGCATCCCGCACGCCGGCTGCTCGACGCGGTGACTTCCGCCGCCAACGACTGGCTCGACGGCAGCGACGACGAGAGCAACCGGCCATTGGCGACCAAGCTCGAGCAACTGGTCAAGCGCGCCAACCAGGAACCGCCAAGCAAGGGCCTGTACACCAGCCTGCTGGCGGACATCGAACACCACCTGGCCCTGCTCACCCGCAAGGCGCAAGCCGCCGAGCGGCGCCACGTGGAGGCCGCCAAGGGACGCGAGCGGCTGGACCTAGCCCGTCGCCGTGCCAGCGAACTGATGGCGGAGCGCTTTGCGCAGGCGCCGCCGCGCGGCCTGCTTCGCACCTTGCTGGACCGCGCCTGGTCCGATGTGCTGGCGCTGACCCTGCTGCGCCATGGCGAGGAAAGCGACGCCTTCAAGGGGCAACTGGAAATCACCGACCAACTGCTCGGTCGCCTGCCCATCCCCGACCGCCTGCAACTGCAGCAGGACGTGGAGAGCGGCCTGCAGCAGATCGGCATGCACGCGGAGGAATCGGTGCAGGTGGCGCAGCGCTTGATCGGCGCCGGCACGCCCGACTCCTCGGTGGAGCTGCCCAGCGCCACCGACCTCGCCTTGCGCCTCAAGCAGCACCAGCGCCTCGGCGAACTTCAGTCGCAATCGGAAAAATCGCAGCCGGAAAGTGCCGCGGCCAGCCCGGCGTCGGCAGCGCCGGCCGCGCCGCCCCCGGTCGCGGATCCGCGCGTGCGGGCCATCGAACAGCACATCAAGAAGCTGCCGTTCGGCACCTGGTTCGAGTTTGTCGACCCCGCCAGCGGCCAGCTCATGCAGCGCAAACTGGCCTGGTATTCGCCGATGTCGGGGCGTTGCCTGCTGGTGAGCCGGCGCGGCCAGCGCGGCGAGGAAATGACCCTCGCCCAGCTTGCCCAGGAAGTCGCCAGCGGGCGGGTATGCGAAGTGCCGACGCAACGGGAAAGCCTGCTCGACCGCGCCTGGCGCAATCTCACCGGCAACCTGCGCCAGAGCATCGGCACGCGACGCATCGGCGCGAAGGAGTCCACCCCCTGATGAACCGTCAAGCCACGCCGAACAACCAGCGCCGCGCCCAGCGCAAGCGCGCCGTCCCCAGCCCGGTCGTCACCAATGCGATCACCGGCCAGCGAATCGGCCAGGTGGGCAACCTCTCCAGTACCGGGATGATGCTGATCCTGCAGGAGCGTCCGCGCCGCGAGGCCCTGTACCAGGTAAGCGTGGCCCTGCCGTCCAGCGGCCGTGCCCTGCTGCAGTCGCAGCCGATCGAGATCGGCATTCAGGAACAGTGGCAGGAGGCCGCCGCCAGCTCGGACCAGATCTGGGCGGGCTTCCGCATCATCGCGATCACCGATGTCGACGCCACACGGCTGGAAGGCTGGCTGGCGCAAGCCTGATCCCCGGGGTCGGCCAGCGACCCCGACTGGAAGCGGTCACGCGATCGCGTCATCATGACGGCCGCTTTCGCCACACCCGCTCGCTTCAGCGGGCGCGCCCGCCTCGGCCGGCGGCGGCCTCCAGCCGCACGCCAGCACAAGGCCTCGGCCGCTGCACACAGGGAACCCCATGCTCGCAAACCTCGCCAGTCTTTATCCCCGGCACCTGGACACCGTGCGTGGCCACGCCGACCAGGCACTCGCCCTCGCCCCGTTCGAGCACCTGCTGATCGGTGCGGGCAGCCCGCCCGGCAAGTTTCTCGACGACCAGGACTACCCGTTCATCGCCAACCCCCATTTCAAACACTGGCTGCCACTGACCGATGCGCCGGGCAGCTGGATCGTCCACACGCCAGGGACGAAGCCGAGGCTGATCTTCGTGCAACCGCGCGACTACTGGCACGTGGTGCCGCAGGCGCCGCACGGCTACTGGGTGGAGCACTTCGACATCGTCATCGTGCGCAGCGCGGCGGAAGCCGTGGCGCAACTGCCGAAGGGACGCAGCGCGGTACTCGCGCCGGCCGGTGCCGCCAGCGACGGCGTGACAGCCAACCCTCCGCAGGCCGTGCTCGACTGCCTGCACTGGTACCGCAGCTGCAAGACGCCGTACGAGCTGGCGCTGATGCGCGAGGCCAACCGCATCGGCGCGCGCGCGCACCGCGCCGCCGAGGCGGCGTTCCGTGCCGGCGAGAGCGAATTCGGCATCCACCTGGCCTACCTCGCCGCGGCACGGCAGATCGACGCCGAGCTGCCCTACGCCAGCATCGTCGGCCTCAACCAGCACGGCGCGGTGCTGCACTACACGCACTTCGACCGCCTGCCGCCGACGGCGCACCGCTCCTTGCTGATCGACGCCGGCGCCAGCTGCGCGGGCTACGCCTCCGACATCACCCGTACCTACGCCGGCGCAGGCGCTGGCGAGTTCCAGGCGCTGATCGACAGCATGGATGCCGCGCAACAAGGCTTCGTCGCAAAAGTACGCGCGGGCCAGAGCTACCCCGAACTGCATGTCCACGCCCACCACGTCATCGCCGGCGTGCTGCGCGAGCATGGCCTCATCCGCATGAGCGCGGAGGGCGCGGTGGAATCCGGCGTTACCTCCACGTTCTTCCCGCACGGCCTCGGCCACCCGATCGGCCTGCAGGTGCACGACGTGGCCGGCTTCCAGCAGAGCGAACGCGGCGGCAGCATCCCGCGCCCCGCCGGCCACCCCTACCTGCGCATGACCCGGGTGCTGGAAGCCGGCATGGTGGTGACCATCGAGCCCGGCCTGTACTTCATCGACATGCTGCTGCAGGACCTGCGCGACGGCCCGTTCAACAGCGAGATCGACTGGACGAAGGTGGACCACTTCCGCCAATACGGCGGCATCCGCATCGAGGACGACGTGGCCTGCACCGACGGCGCGCCGGAAAACCTCACCCGCGACGCGTTCGCGCAGCACGGCTGAACCATCACCCTTGCCGGCCACGGCATGGCGGCGCGCGGCGTGGCTGGCGGGGACGCGCGCGCAGCTTGGCGTACTCCACCGCGGTGAGGGCGATGATCAGCAGGTCGAACAGCGTCAGCGCGAGATAGCCTGGCGTCAGGCCGGCCACGGCCATGTGGTAAAGCTGGTAGGCCGCGAACAGCGCGGTCAGCACGATCAGTCCCGGATAGGCCCACAGCCGGCCGCGCACGATCTCCACCACCACGACCAGCTTTGCCACGCCGTGCGAGAGCAGATAGGCGGCTGCGAACAGCATGGCGTGCTGCCTGAACTGGATCACCCCGTGCAGGATGTGGGTGGCGATGAAATCATGCGGATCCTCGCGTAGCTCGGGGGCGAAGAATGCGGCGGCCCAGCCCTGCAGCCACTGCGGATCGATCAGCAGCAGCCACAGGCCGCCCGCCACCTCGCCCAGGGCATCGATCGCCTTGAGCACGAGGGCGATGGCGAACGCCTTGTCGGTCGCCGTCCGCGTGGACACATGCCGCATGTGCACTCCTCGAGGTCCGCTCGCCATCCTCATCCGGGCGATGCCGCGTGGCACGCCGTCGCCGCCCGCTGCTCCCTGCGGCGGCTGCGATTATCAGCTGCACCACGGCCGGAAGGACCTCAAATGAAGAGCCCGGCCGGGGCCGGGCTCGGGTGAAACCGCACGGCCACGATCAGTCGCCGTCATCGTCGTCGTAACGGGAGCCGTACGGCGCGCCATATACGATGGTCCGAGTGACCACCGGCGCATTCTCGTAGATCACCCTGGTGGGCCGACGGTAGACCACCGTCGGCGGCTCCTGGTAATAGCGAGGCGCCGGAGCCACCACGCCGTCGATAAGGCCCGCCACGGCACCGGCCACCACCGCGCCCGCCACCCAGCCGCCACCGTCCCGGTCGTCGCCGCGACGCCAGCCATCGCGATGCCAGTCGCCGCGATCGCCATGCCAGTCGCCACCGCCCCAGCCATGTCCATGCCAGTCGCCGCGACCCCAGTGGCCATCGTGCGCCGATGCGCCCAGCGGCGCGGCGCACAACGCCGCAACCGCCAGTCCGATCCACATTTTCCTGGCAACCATGCGCTTGACCATGACACACCTCCGTCGGTTCTGTCTCGATGCCAGGCTCGCGCCATTCCCGCGAGCCCGGACTCCAGCCGCCCGATCCGCCGTAGCGGGCGAATCGCCGATGCCCGCCGGCAATCGCTGCGGGCATGGTTCGTAGATACGCTTAGAAACTTATCGATAACTTAGCTGCCGGCCGGGCGGCCGACGGCGTACAGCTGGCAGTCACGGTGATGGCCGCGCGTGCCGCCTTTCCACGCCGGCAGCGGGCGCGGTGCGACCACGCCCAGGGCGAACGGTTTGCGCGGCCTGGCTCCTCAGCGCCCGGCCAGCAGGGCCTCGATCGCCTCGGCTTCCTTGGGTACGGCGGCGCTGAGCACCTCGTGGCCGTCGCGGGTCACCGCCACGTCGTCCTCGATGCGGATGCCGATGCCGCGCCAGCGTTCATCCACGGCGTGCTCGTCGGGCGGCACGTAGATGCCCGGCTCCACCGTCACCACCATGCCGGGCTCCAGCACGCGCGAGACGCCGTCGATGCGGTAGTCGCCCACGTCGTGCACGTCCAGGCCCAGCCAGTGGCCGGTCTTGCTGGGGAAGTAGCGCTGGTAGCTGCCCTCGGCGATCGCCTGCTCGGCACTGCCGCGGATCAGCCCCAGCGCGCACAGGCCCTCGGCGATCACCTGCACCGCGGCGTGATGCGCGGCGTCGAACGGCTGCCCCGGCCGCACCTCGTCGATCGCGGCGAGCTGGGCGGCCAGCACCACCTCGTACAGCGCGCGCTGCTCGCGGCTGTAGCGACCGCCGACCGGGATGGTGCGGCTGATGTCGGAGGCGTAGCAGTCCAGCTCGGCGCCGGCGTCGATCAGCAGCAGGTCGCCGGCGTCGAGCCGCGCGCGGTTGTGCTGGTAGTGCATCACGCAGGCGTTCGCGCCGGCGGCGACGATCGGCGTGAACGCCGGTACCGCGCCGCGGCTGCGCAGCGCGTGCAGCAGCTCGGCCTCCACCTCGTACTCGTGCCGGCCCGGTAGCGCGCCGCGCCATGCGGCGAGATGAGCCTCGGCGGCGATGCCGGCGGCGGCGCGCATCAGCTTCAGCTCGGCGCGCGACTTGTACAGCCGCAGGTCGTGCAGCAGATGGCCCAGCGCCACGAATTCCTTGGGCACCACGCCGCCGCCGCGCAGCTGGCGCAGGCGGCGCATCCAGCCCAGCAGCTGCGCATCGAACGCGGGCTCGCGGCCGAAGTGGCAGTACACGCGCGCCCTGCCCTCGATCATGCCGGGCAGGATGTCGTCGATGTCGTCGATCGGAAAGGCGTCGTCCAGCCCGAAGTCGGCCACCGCGCGCTCGGTGCCGATGGTGCGGCCGTGCCAGCGCTCGCGATCTTCGTTCCGCTCGCGGCAGAACAGCACCGCCTCGCCGTGCTGTCGCCCGGGCAGCAGGGCCAGCACGGCATCGGCTTCGGGAAACCCGGCCAGGTAATGGAAGTCCGAGTCCTGCCGGTACGGCCACGCCGCGTCGGCGTTGCGCATGCGCTCGGGCGCGGCGGCGACCAACACCACCGCATCCCCGCCGGCCATCTGCATCAGCTGGCGGCGGCGGCGGGCGAACTCCGTGGCGGCAATCGCCAGCGGCGCCAGCTCGGGGTTGCCGGGAATCAATGCACGGTGCCGCGGCTGGAGCCGTCGGACGCGGTGCACTCGGTATGCAGCAGCATGGCGGCGACACGCACGAATTCCTGCAGCTCGATCAGCGCATCCTCGTCGTCGGTCTCGTTGCCGAAATCGAGCGAGGAGGAAGCCACCGTGCCGAGGTCGCGCAGGATCTCCCGCGCCTCCTCCGACAGTTGCGCATGCGCCGGCGTGCCGGCCAGGCCGAAGCCGCCGAGAAACCCGCGGCACCATTCGACCATCGCCTCGGCTCGCTCCGTCAGCGGCCGGTCGTCCTCCGGCAGCAATGGCTCGAAGCCCAACTCGGGGTCCGCCAGCTCGGTCCGGCTCTGCTTGACCAGGCGCCGCAGCAGGGTGAGGTCGGCGGCCGAGGGCTCGGTGGCCTCGCCGTCCAGCTCCAGGGCCGCCAGCACCGAGCCGTCGGCCAGCACGCCACCGCCGGCCAGGTAGCCGCAGAGCGAACCGTGCAGTTCGCTCGCGTCGGTGCCCAGGCGCAGCCGCATGACCAGCGCGTCGACCTCGTCGTAGCCCACAATTCCGCTTGCCGTCACGGTCGTGCTCCTGAAGTGAATGGGCGCCAGTTTAATGCAGTGGCGAGCACGCCCCCGCCCGCGCGGTGATGGCGCCGTATTCGATCGACGTCCTGCTATAGTTTCGCGCATGAGCACGCCCGACCACGACAACCCCGTCCAGCAAGAGTTGGCCGCCCTGGGCCTGCGGCTCGAGCGCCTGCTCGAGACCGTGCGCCGGCTCACCGAGGAAAATCGCAGCCTGCGTCACAGCCAGGAGCAGCTCAGCGGTGAACGTGCCGGCCTGCTCGCCCGCAACGAACAGGCACGGGGCCGGGTCGAGGCAATGATCCAGCGGCTGAAGTCGCTCGAAAACAATGGCTGAGAAAAACATGTCCAGCAGTGAACCGGTCGCGCTGCGGCTGATCGACCGCGAGTTCCTGATCGCCTGCGCGCCGGAAGAGCGCGAGGGGCTGCTGGAGGCGGCCAGCGTCCTCGATCGCAAGATGCGCGACCTGCGCGCCAACGGCAAGGCGCCCAGTTTCGATCGGCTCGCGGTATTGGCCGCGATCAGCGTGACCCATGAATTCCTGGCCTTGCGCAAGCAGCATGAAAGCCAGGAGCAGCGTTTCAGCCTGGGCCTCGCCGCCTTGCGCCAGCGACTGGATGCGGCGCTGGACGCCGAGCCACCGAAATCCTGAACGACGCCGCGTCGACCATCAGTGGCGCATCGCGCGACAAGCGCCTAAAATCGGTCCCGGCGTTTTCTGCGATGTTTGCCAGCACACTCTTACATTTGCCTTGTTCCTAATTACGGCCCCGGGTCGGCTTTAACATCGGCTGTTGTGCATGTCCGCCACGTGCGGAAAGCCTCGAGGCCATGTAGCTCTCCCACCTGATCCATTTTGGATCAAGGTCGTTTGGTGGGCAGCGGCATCGCGGTTAACGCCACTTCTTTCCCCTGTCCCGGTCGCCAGTCGCAGCGGCGCCCGGGGTCAGTCGCCCGCAGCGACGTCCGCCGGGCGCGCTTTTCGCCTGGAGACGCGCGACACGTGGACGCCCTCGCCCAACGCCGCGAACTGCGCCGACAGCTGGCCCAGCGCCGACGCGCACTGACCCCGACCGAGCGGATAGCGGCCGCCCAGGGGCTGCGCCGCAGCCTCGAACAACTGCCCGAGTATTTCACCGACGTGCGCGTGGCCGGCTACTGGGCCAGCCATGGCGAGCTGCCGCTCAACCTGGTGATTCCGCCCCTGGCGGCGCGCGGCCAGCAGTTCCTGCTGCCGGTCATCGGCAGCGACCGGCGGCTTCGTTTCGCCCCCTGGCAAGCCGGCGAGGCGGTGCAACCGAACCGCTACGGCATCCCCGAACCGGCGGCGCCCGGCGAACTGCTGGAACCGTTCCAGCTCGACATGGTGCTGGTGCCCCTGCTGGGCTTCGACCGGCGCGGCCACCGGCTCGGCCATGGCGGCGGCTACTACGACCGCAGCTTCGCCTTCCTCAACGAGCAGTTGCGCCCGACGGAGCCGCTGCTGGTGGGCATCGCCTACGCCTTCCAGGAATTGCCCGAGCTCGACGACCAGCACTGGGACGTGCCGCTGGATTTCATCGCCACCGAGCGGGAGCTGATCGACTGCAACCCACAGGCCGCCGAATGAAACACTGGTTGATGAAGTCCGAGCCCGACACGTTCTCGATCGACGACCTCAAGCGCAGGAAGCAGGAGGCGTGGGACGGGGTGCGCAACTACCAGGCGCGCAACTTCATGCGCGACGGCATGCGCCCCGGCGACAAGGTGTTCTTCTACCATTCCAACTGCGCCGTCCCCGGCATCGTCGGCCTCGCCGAAGTGGCCACGGACGCCTACCCCGATCCCAGCCAGTTCGACCCGAAGAGCAAGTACTTCGACCCGGGCAGTTCGCGCGACCAGCCGCGCTGGATGCTGGTGGACGTGAAGTTCGCGAGGAAGCTCCGGCGCACGATCAGCCTGGACGAACTCAAGCGGCATGAGGCCCTCGCCGGCATGGCCCTGCTGCGCAAGGGCAACCGCCTGTCCGTGATGCCGGTCGATGCCGCGCACTGGACCTATATCCTCGCGCTCGAGCCGCACGCGCCGGCCTGATCCTTCTCCAACCCTCCCTACGGAACCATGCGATGATCCATGCCAACGAAAAACGCCAGGCCGGTGAGGCCGCCATCCGCTACGTCGAGGATGGCGCCATCGTCGGCGTCGGCACCGGCTCCACGGTGGCGTTCTTCATCGACGCCCTCGCCGACCTGCGCGACCGCATCCAGGGTGCGGTGTCGAGCTCGGAGCAATCCACCGCTCAATTGCGGCGACTGGGCATACCCGTACTCGACCTCAACAGCACCGGCCCGCTGTCGCTCTATGTTGACGGTGCCGACGAATGCGACCCCCACAAGCGCCTGATCAAGGGCGGCGGCGCGGCGCTCACCCGCGAGAAGATCGTGGCGGCGGCGAGCGAAAAGTTCGTCTGCATCATCGACTCCAGCAAGCAGGTCGACCTGCTCGGCAGGTTTCCGGTGCCGATCGAAGTGATCCCGATGGCGCGCAGCCTGGTCGGCCGGGAGATCGTCAAGCGCGGCGGCCAGCCGGTATGGCGCGATGGCCTGGTCACCGACAACGGCAACTGGATCATCGACGTGCACAACTGGCAGATCGCCGACCCGGCGGCACTGGAGAGCGAGCTCAACCAGCTCGCCGGCATCGTCACCGTGGGCCTGTTTGCACGTCGCCCGGCCGACGTGGTGCTGGTCGGCGACCGCGTCCTGTAAGCGTCACGCCCGAGAGGCGCGGACAAGCAAAAGCCCGCCGATGGCGGGCTTTTGCTTGTCCGTGAACCAGAGGCTCACGACTTGGTGGTTGGCAGCCCCGGATGGATTCGAACCACCGAATGCCTGAGTCAGAGTCAGGTGCCTTACCGCTTGGCGACGGGGCTATGG
>JAGWIC010000036.1 GCA_028866435.1 Lysobacteraceae bacterium
GCATCGACCGCGTCGGCATACGCCAGCTGCTCGGCATCGCCGAGCTTGCCGACCTGCCGGACCAGGCTGCCCAGCTCGTGCTTGTCCAGGCTGAAGCGGTAGTAGCCGCTGGCGTTCGCGTTCGGCATCACCCAGGTCGGCGTGCCGGCCCCGGCCAGCACCATCGAGCCGGTGGCCTTGTCCAGCATCTGGCAACCGACCTTGCTGCCATCGGCGGTGCCGTAGCGCACGCACACCGGCACGCCCCAGATGCGCTTCGGGTCGCCCGTGCTGCCGAGCGGCAGGTAGCGGCTCTGGCTCAGCTGCAGCACGGTCTTGCCGCCCTCGCGCTGCAGCCGGGTCCGCACGTAGGGCACGCCGGACTGGTCGAGGAAGCTGTTGAACGCGTGCTTGAACGCGTCGCCCTTGCCCGCCGCGGTGGCGATCGCGCCGACCAGGTCGCCGGCTACCGCGTTGCCGAACGCATGCTTGCGGATGTAGGCGCGCATGCCCCGCTGGAAGGTCTTTTCGCCGACATAGTTCTCGAACATCGCGATCACCGCCGCCCCCTTCTGGTAGGTGATGCCGTCGAACGCGGTGAGGATGTCGCCGTTGCCGGTGATCGGCTGGCGGATGCTGCGCGCGCTGACCAGCGCGTCGCTGTTCATCGCGCCCTCGGCGCCGCGCACGCGATCGAGGTCGGCGCGGTATTCCGGATGCACTTCCATGGTGATCTTCTGCTGCATCCAGGTGGCGAACGCCTCGTTGAGCCAGATGTCGTTCCACCACGCCATCGTCACCGTGTCGCCGGTCCACTGGTGCGCCAGCTCATGCGCGGTGACGTTGAACGAGCCGCGCACGTCGCGCGCCGGCGAATCCTTGTCCAGCAGCAGCAGCCAGTCGCGGAAGGTGACCAGCCCGGCGTTTTCCATCGCGCCGGCGGAAAAGTCCGGCGCCGCCAGCAGGTCGAGCTTGTCCCACGGGTAGCCGAAGCCGTAGTAGTTCTCCAGCGCGTGGATGATGCTGGGCGTCTCGCCGAGCACGTGCTGCATCCGCTGCGCCTCGCCCGCGGCGGCGATGCCGCGCAACGGCAGCGGCCGGGAACGGTACGCGTCCGGCGCGATGTCCGGCGCCGTGGCGATGCTCCATGGGCCGACGCCGAAGGCCACCAGGTACGTCGGCAGCGGCAAGGTCCGGGCGAAGGTCAACGTCTTCCAGCCGGCACCCGCCGGCACCTGCTTGACCTGGCTGGTGTTGGCCACTGCGGTGTCGGCCTCCGGAATGGTCAGGCTGATGTCGAACGGAGTCTTGAAGCGGGGTTCGTCGAAGCTCGGGAACGCGTAGCGCGCGCTGATCGGTTCCATCTGGGTCATCGCATAGGGCTGGCCCTTGGCGCTGACCTTGTACAGCCCCTGCAACTGCGCGTTCAACGGCGCGGTGTACTGGATGCGGAGGGTGATCTGCTGCGGCGGCAGGGTGCCGCCGAAATCGACGCGCGCCACGCCGGCGTTGGCGTCCACTTCGGTATAGGTGCCGGGGTGCGTCTTGCCGTGGGCGTCGGTGACCTCCACCCGGGACACCTTCAGCGCCTTGCCGTCCAGCCACAGATGATCCGATGCCCTGGTCAACGTGAGCCTGATCGTGGTGGTACCGGAGAAATCCTGCTGCGCCGGGTCAATCTTGAACGCGATCTGGTACGACTGCGGCACCGCCCAGCCGGGCAGGCGCCCGGTCGGCGCCCGCTCGGAGGGCGCGGCGAGTGCGCCGCCGCAGCAGGCGGCGAGTGCGGTCAGCAGGAGGGGGCGAACGAGAGCACGCATGATGGAATTCCATGGCAACAAAGGCCGCCACGCTAAAACCGGGGTACCCTCCGGCACAGTGCCGGAAGGCACGGTAGGGCGCGGCGACGGCCGCGAACCGGCGTTTCCCCGCCGGGAAAGCGCCGACGCCACGCTCGCCAATTGCATTGCCGAAACCGATTGTTATGATGGAAAAGATAGCCTTCGACTATGCGTTGAACACCCGCCGATGAACCTGCGCGATCTCCAGTACCTGGTGGCGCTCGCCGAGCACAGGCATTTTGGCCGCGCCGCCGAGGCCTGCTTCGTCAGCCAGCCGACCTTGTCCACCCAGAT
Organism: Lysobacteraceae bacterium; assembly: GCA_028866435.1. Taxonomy (GTDB): domain Bacteria; phylum Pseudomonadota; class Gammaproteobacteria; order Xanthomonadales; family Rhodanobacteraceae; genus Rhodanobacter. The sequence goes on from JAGWIC010000036.1 coordinate 2,115, forward strand.
CAAGAAGCTGGAGGACGAGCTCGGCGTGCCGCTGGTCGAGCGCACGCCACGCAAGGTGCTGCTGACCGAAGTCGGGCGCGACATCGCCATCCGCGCACGCGACGTGCTCGGCGGCGTCGAGCAGATACGCGCGGTCGCGCGCCGCACGCTCGACCCGGAATCGGGCACGGTACGGCTGGGCATTTTCCCCACGCTGGGGCCGTACCTGCTGCCCCACGCCCTGCCCCTGATTCGCGCGGCGTTCCCCAGGCTGGAACTGCTGCTGGTGGAGGAGAAGTCCGAAAACCTGCTGCGCCTGCTGCGCGAGGGCCGGCTGGATGCCGGCATCCTGGCGCTGCCGCTGCACGAGGAGAGCCTGCACAGCGAATTCCTGTTCGAGGAACCGTTCCTGCTCGCGGTCGCCGCAGAGCACCCGCTGGCGCACAAGCCGGGGCTGCTGAAGCTGGGCGACCTGTCCAACCAGAACCTGCTGCTGCTCGAGGACGGCCATTGCCTGCGCGACCAGGCGCTGGAGGTGTGCCACCTCGCCGGCGCCGGCGAGCGCAGCGGCTTCCGTGCCACCAGCCTGGAGACGCTGCGGCAGATGGTGGCTGCCAACGTCGGCATCACCCTGCTGCCGGTCACCGCGGTGAAGCCGCCGGTGGCGCCGGTGGAGCACCTGCACCTGATCGAATTCAAGGGCCGCCCGCCGAGCCGGCGGGTGGCGATGGTCTGGCGCAAGAGCTCGGCGATGGATGCCTTCCTGCGCCGGCTGGCCGAGGTATTCCGCCACCTCCCCGCCGACCTGCTGGACCCGCACACGGCGGCCTCGCCGGCCACCGCGGCGGCGACCGCCGGCGAGCGCCAGAGGTCGCATGGATAGCCGCCGGCTATCCTTTCCATCGACACAATCAATTTCATCGCCGGCCCGGCGCGGACTAGGCTCGGCAGGTGCAGGCCGCAACGGCCCCTCGACTTTTCCCTCCCAGCCACACGCCACGAGGTGATGTCATGAGCAACCTGAAAGGTTCCAAGACCGAGGAAAACCTGAAATACGCCTTTGCCGGCGAATCCCAGGCCAATCGCCGCTACCTCTACTTCGCCGGCAAGGCCGACGTGGAAGGCTACAACGACGTCGCCGCCGTATTCCGCTCCACCGCCGAGGGCGAAACCGGCCACGCGCACGGCCACCTGGAATACCTCGAAGCGGTGGGCGACCCCGCGACCGGGCTGCCGTTCGGTGACACCGCGAACAACCTCAAGTCGGCCATCGCCGGCGAAACGCACGAATACACCGACATGTACCCTGGCATGGTCAAGGACGCGCGGCAGGAGGGCTTCGAGGAGATCGCCGACTGGTTCGAGACCCTTGCCAAGGCCGAGCGCTCGCACGCCAACCGCTTCACCAAGGCGCTGAACGAGCTGGGTTGAGCGCCCCGCGCGGGCCGCGGACCGGGGCCGGGGTGCCTTTTCGCGAACGCGACGGGCAGCCCGGCCCCTCCCATCGGAGGCCACCATGGACCTGATCCACGAAAAGCGCGAAGGCAACCTCGATGCGCCGACCCGGCATCCGCTGGACTGGCTGAACCCGGAGTTCATGGATCGGCAGGCGCTGGATGCCGAGATGCAGCGGGTGTTCAACATCTGCCACGGCTGCCGCCGCTGCGTCAGCCTGTGCCATGCCTTCCCGACCCTGTTCGAGCTGATCGACGAGTCGAAGACGATGGAGATCGACGGTGTCGACAAGGCCGACTACGCCAGGGTCACCGAGCAGTGCTACCTGTGCGACCTGTGCTACCAGGTGAAGTGCCCCTACACGCCACCGCATCCCTGGAACGTGGATTTTCCGCACCTGATGCTGCGCGCCAAGGCGGTGACCTTCGCCAACCAGGGCGCGCCGCTCGCGGCCAGGGTGCTGTCCAATACCCGTGCGGTCGGCAAGCTCGCCTCGATCCCGGTGGTGGTGGAGATGGTCAACGCCGCCAACCGCAACCCCGCCGCGCGCAGGCTGCTGCAGAAAACCATGGACGTCGACGCCGACGCCCGTGTACCGCAATACCACGCCCCCAGCGCACGCCGGCGCCTGCGCGACCTGGACGGTGCCGGCGCCGCCACGCCGGCGGGGCGCACCCGCGGCAGGCTGGCATTGTTCGCCACCTGTTACTGCGACCATTCCGCCCCCGGACTGGTCGAGGACCTCGCCGCCCTGATGCAGCACAACGCCATCCCCATCCGGCTGGTCGAACGCGAGAGCTGTTGCGGCATGCCGAAACTGGAGCTGGGCGACCTGCAGACGGTGCGGAAGTACAAGGAACGCAACATCCCGGTACTGGCGAAAATGGCGCGGGAGGGCTGGGATTTCACCGCGGCGGTGCCGTCCTGCGTGCTGATGTTCAAGCAGGAGCTGCCGCTGATGTTCCCCGACGATGCCGACGTGGCGCTGGTGCGCGAACGCTTCTTCGACCCCTTCGAATACCTCGCCGAACGGCACAGGGCCGGCCTGCTCAGGACCGATTTCAAGACCGCCCTGGGCAAGGTCGCCTGGCAGGTGCCCTGCCACCAGCGGGTGCAGAAGATCGGGCCGAAGACGCGCGAGATCCTCTGCCTGGTACCCGGTACCGAAGTCATCACGATCGAGCGCTGCTCGGGCCACGACGGCACCTACGGCGTCAAGCACAAGACCTATGCGCTGTCGCGCAAGCTGGCCAGGCCGGTCGAGCAACGGGTCGCCGACGCCGAACCCGACCACTTCACCAGCGACTGCCCGATGGCCGGCGGCCACATCGCCCACGGCCTCGGCGACAAGCCCACGGCGGAACATCCGCTGAGCCTGCTGCGCCGCGCCTACGGAATTTGAGGAGTGAGTAGCGAGGAGTGAGAAGCGAGAGAAAAGCCTCATCCCCACTTCGCCGCTGCCCGCCCTCCACTCACTTCTCACTCCTCTCCACTCACTTCTCACTCCTCTCCACTCACTCCTCGCTCCTCGCCCCTCGCCCCTCGCCCATGCACAAGCTCACCCGCGCCGACCTGCTCTCCCTCGAAGCCTACGCGCAGCAGCGCGGCGAATTCCGCGCCCGGGTACTCGCGCACAAGCGGGCGCGCAAGGTGCATCTGGGCGAGCAGGTCACCGTGATCTTCGAGGACCGGCTCACCGTGCAGTACCAGATCCAGGAGATGCTGCGCATCGAGCGGATTTTCGAAGCCGACGGCATCGCCGGCGAGCTGGCGGCCTACAATCCGCTGATCCCCGATGGCCGCAACCTCAAGGCCACCTTGCTGATCGAGATTCCCGACGAACGGCTGCGCCGGATCGAGCTGGTGCGGCTGCGCGGGATCGAGCATGCCATCGCACTGACCGTGCAAGGCCACGCCCCGGTACCGGCGATCGCCGACGAGGACATGGCCCGCAGCGACGACGAGAAAACCTCGGCGGTACATTTCCTGCGCTTCGAGCTCGATCCCGCCATGATCGACGACTGGCGCGGCGGCGCCCCGGTCAGCCTGGCCTCGACCCTGCCGGCAATGCCGCTTGCCGCCACGCTGGACCGGCAACAACGCGACGCACTGGCCGCCGACTTCAGCTGAGGGCGGACCCGACCCGGCCGCCGAGCAGCACCGTACACTGTCGCCACCTCGGGCCAACCGTTCCGTCCATGCGCAAGCTGCTGATCGCCGCCACCGTGATGCTGGTGCTGCTGGGTATCATGGTGCACGGCCGGCATCGGCCATTGCACCCCGGGCCCGGGGTGCTCGCCGCCGCGGCACCCATACAGGTTGATATCGAGCACGGCGCGCAACTGCAGCGAGGCAACGTCACCCTCACCACACGGGCGCGCTTCGACATCACCGCGCGCGTGCTTTCGCGCGAGGACTACCGCTGGGGCGACGACGCCCGACTCGTTCCCGAGGACCTCGCCCTCGGCTGGGGCCGGATGTCCGACAGCAGCGTGCTGGCGCACATCGACATCAGCCAGTCCGGCCGCTTCTACTACTGGCATACGCGGAAGTATCCGATCCCGCGCCGCGAGATCGAGACCTCCAGCGCCAACATGCACATGATTCCCGCCGACGCCGGGGTCAGCCATCAGCTCGAACAGGTACGGGTCGGCCAGCTCATTCATATCGAGGGTTTCCTGGTCGATGCCAGCCGCCCCGGCGGCTGGCACTGGAACACCTCGATGACGCGCGACGATACCGGCGCGGGCGCCTGCGAACTGGTCTACGTGGAAAGCCTGGACACGGTACCGCCATGACGCGTTCACTTCAGCCGCGCGGATGATGCTGCGCATGCAGCCGCTTCAACCCTTCCCTGGCCACCAGGGTGTAGATCTGGGTGGTGCTGAGCGAGCTGTGGCCGAGCAGCATCTGCACGACGCGCAGGTCGGCGCCGTGGTTGAGCAGGTGGGTCGCGAACGAGTGCCTGAGCACGTGCGGCGAAATGCGTTTCGGGTTGATCCCCACCTTGATCGCGTAGCGTTTCACCAGGGTCCAGAACATCTGCCGGCTCATGCCCTCGCCGCGCTTGCTGAGGAACAGCGCCGCGCGCGGCCGCCCCCTGGCCAGCAGCGGCCGGGTCGCAGCCAGGTAGCTGCCGATCCTTTCCAGCGCCAGCTCGCCCACCGGCACCAGCCGGTCCTTGCCGCCCTTGCCGGTCACGCGCAACACACCCTGGCGGGCATTGAGCGCGGCCAGCGGCAGCTCGACCAGTTCGGATACGCGCAGGCCGGAGGCGTACATCAGCTCCAGCATGGCGCTGTCCCGCAGGCCCAGGGGGCTGTCCTTGTCCGGTGCCTGCAACAAGCTTTCGATCTCCCGCTCGGCCAACGCCCTGGGCAGGCTGCGCGGCAGCTTCGGACGCTCGACCAGCACGGTCGGGTCGGTGAACTCCGTCTCGGTACGGGCCAGGAACGCGTAATACCGCCGGAACGCCGACTGCCGCCGCGCGACCGAGCGCAGCGCCGCCGGCCGCGCGCCGTGATAGGCGGAAATATCCTCGCGCCGCGCCGAGCGCAGGGTGGCTCCGCGACCGCCCAGCCACCCGGCCAGCGCCTCCAGGTCGCGCCGGTAGGCCTCCAGCGTGCGGTCGGACAGACCGTCTTCGGACCATACCCGCTCCAGGAAGCCGGCGATGCTCTGCCGGTCGGCTTCGGCGATACTGACGGGAGCGACTTCCTTCTTCATGCGCGAGATGCTGGCCATTGAGCGCGCCCGACGCAAGCGATCCGATGCCGACCACCCTCCCATCCGACGGCCCTTCACGGCCCAGCCCGCTATGGCGACGCCTGCTGGCGCTGATCTACGACCTGCTGATCGTGGTGGCGATCGTGATGGTGGTGGGCCTGCTGTGCCAGCTGGCGACCGGCGGCCAGCTGATCCGTGGCGGCGCCCACGCCGTCATCCCCGGCTGGTACCGGCCCCTGCAGGGCCTGGTGGTCGCCGCGTACTTCATCAGCTCATGGCGGCGTGGCGGGCAGACCGTCGGCATGCGGCCCTGGCACCTGCGCCTGACCCGCACCGACGGCGCCACGCCCACCCTGCCGCAGGCGGTGCTGCGCGTGCTGGCGGCGGCGGCACCCATGCTGGTGCTGGGGCTGGTCCCGGCGCTCGGCCTGCGCGCCGCGCTGTGGACCCTGCTGGTCGTCTGGGGCGTCTGGTTCGCCACCGCGCTGTTCGATCCGCGCCGACGCGCCCTGCACGACATCATCGCCGCAACCGAGTTGCGCCAGCTGGGATGAGCCCGGCGCGGCCGCCACATGGCGCCGTGGCGCCCGCCGGAGCCGGGCCAGGACGGGCCCGGGACTCGTCGCCACGCTAACCGATTGATCCGGAAGACGACTACCGTTTGCGGCAATGCACCACGACAGGCAAAACAGCGGTACTATGAAAGCGTTTTCGCTTACCGGTAGTCCCGCCCATGCTTTACCAACTCCATGAATGGCAGCGTTCGTTCCTCAGCCCGCTGAGCTATTTCGCCCACGCCAACGCTCGCGCGCTCAACGATCACGGCAACCCGTTTGCGCAGGTACCCGGCGCCCAGCGCATGGCCGCCGGCTACGAGCTGATGCACCGGCTGGGCAAGGACTACGAAAAGCCGCAGTTCGGCATCCATACCGCAACCGCGCACGGTCACGAGATCGCGGTGATCGAGCGGGTGGCCCTGAGCAAGCCGTTCTGCCAGCTCAAGCGCTTCAAGCGATTCAGCGACGATCCGGCCACCATCAAGAAGATGAAGGTCGACCCGGTGGTGCTGGTGGTGGCGCCCCTGTCCGGCCATCACGCGACCCTGCTGCGCGACACCGTTCGCACCCTGCTGCGCGACCACAAGGTGTACATCACCGACTGGGTCGACGCGCGCATGGTGCCGGCCGCGGAAGGCACCTTCAGCCTGGACGACTACGTCGGCTACATCGAGGATTTCATCCGCCATATCGGCGCCGATTCGCTGCACGTCATTTCGGTGTGCCAGCCGACGGTGCCGGTACTGGCCGCGATCTCGCTGATGGCCGCGCGCGGCGAGGCCACGCCGCGCAGCATGACCATGATGGGCGGACCGATCGACCCGCGGCGCAGCCCCACCAGCGTCAACAACCTGGCGGTGAAGCAGCCCTTGTCGTGGTTCGAGAGCAATGTCATCCACACCGTCCCGGCCAACTACCCCGGCCGCGGCCGCGAGGTCTACCCGGGCTTCCTGCAGCATGCCGGGTTCATCGCGATGAACCCGAACCGCCACGTGAATTCGCACTGGGACTACTACCAGGACCTGGTCCGCGGCGACCTCGACGATGCCGAGTCGCACCGCCAGTTCTACAACGAATACAACGCCGTGCTGGACATGCCGGCGCGCTACTACCTGGACACCATCGAAAAGGTGTTCCAGCAGTTCCTGCTGCCGCGCGGCCTGTGGGACGTGGCCGGCGAACGGGTCAAGCCCGCCGCCATCGAGCACACCGCCCTGCTCACCATCGAGGGCGAAATGGACGACATCTCCGGCCTCGGCCAGACCGAGGCGGCGCACGACCTGTGCAGCGGCATCCCGGCCGAACGCAGCCTGCACAAGGTGATCGAGGGCGCCGGCCACTACGGCATCTTCAGCGGCCGCCGCTGGCGCGAGACGGTCTACCCGCAGGTGCGCGACTTCATCCGCCAGTTCGACCGCAGTCCGGGCTGAAACTCCCCCCGATCGCGAGAGATCCCTCCGTGCCGGGTCAAGCCGACGGCGCTCCCCACAGCACGCGATCGAGGTCCGCATCTAGTCCGAACCGCGACAGCGGCACGCGGCCGTTGCTCACTTCGACCCCCTCCGCGCGCAACAGCCGGCACTGCTCGCGAAAGCCGCGACTGCCCGGCGGCATGGCGACCTGGCCGCTGGCCCGCAGCACGCGGAACCACGGCAATGCCCGCCCCTCGGGCACCTCGCCGAGCAGCCGACCCACCAGGCGGGCCCTGCCCGGCACGCCGGCGCGCGCCGCAATCGCCCCGTAGCTGGCCACGCGGCCGGGCGGAATCGCCGCGATGGCGGCGTAGATGCGCTCATTGCGATCGTGCTGTTCGTTCACTGGCGACACCGCGACAGACGCGACTCCCGGGGAAATACGTGGCAGAGTAACCGCTGTCCCGCCCAGTGGAAATTGCCGCATGCATCACTTCGAAGCCGTGCGTTCGCACATCGGCAGCCAGCACGAACTGCATCACAACGATCCCTACCTGATCAGTTTCGACCTGGCCGTCTCACCCGATCGCTGGCAAGGCATCTACCTGGCCGAACTGGAGGACGAGGCGGGCCTGCGCTATCTGCGCGTATCCACCCCGATCGGGCCGCTGGCCGGCACCGACCCGAGCCGCTGCCTGCGCTTCAACTGGCAGCAGCGCACCGGCTTTCTCGCCGTGGCGGACCTGGACGGCTCGCCCTACCTGCACCTGTGCGAAAACCGCCCCTACGAATTCCTCGACGGCAAGGAACTCGAACGCGTGGTGCGCGAGCTGGGCTCGCTGGGCGACCAACTCGAACGGGTCCTGGCCATCGGCAGCGACGCGCTGTAGCGGCCGGTGCGGCACCGACGGGCGGGCGGCGGCGCACCGTGGACCGCGATACGCCCGCGTTGAACCCCCGCCGGCATCCTTTACACTAACCGGCATGCCGCCTCCTCCATCATCGCCGCGATGCTGACTGAAATCGCGCTGGTTTTCGTGCTGTCCCTGTGCAACGGCTTCTTCGCGCTGTCGGAGATGGCGCTGGTGGTGTCGCGCAAGAGCCGCCTCAAGCAGATGGCCAAAACCAGCCGCAAGGCAGCCCTCGCCCTGCGCCACGCCGAGTCGCCGGAGTACTTCCTCTCCACCGTGCAGGTGGGCATCACCCTGGTGATGCTGATCACCGGCGCGGTCGCCGGCGATGCGCTGGGCACGCACCTGGCCACGACGCTGGAAGGCAGCCACCTGGCATGGCTGCTGCCGTATGCCCGGATCATGGGCATCGTGATCGGGTTCGTGCTGATCTCGTTCATCCAGGTCGTGGTGGGCGAACTGGTGCCCAAGCGGGTGGCGCTGGCCGCGCCGGAGCTGCTTTCGTCCTATGTCGCCATCCCGATGCTGGTGCTTTCACGGCTGTCCAGGCCCTTCGTCTGGCTGCTGAACAAGTCGAGCAACCTGCTGCTGTGGCTGCTGCGCGTCAAGCAGCAGGGCAGCGGGGTGGTGACCGAGGACGAGATCCGCCTGCTGGTGGCGGAAAGCGCCGAACAGGGCGTGCTGGACCGCGACGAACACAATATGGTCAACCGGGTGCTGCGCCTGGGCGACCGCACGGTGGACAGCGTGATGACCCCGCGCATGCGGATCGCCTGGCTGGATATCGCCGCGCCCCGCGACGAGAACATCGAAGTGCTGCGGCAAACCCCGTATTCGCGCTACCCGGTGTATCGCGGCAACGAGAGCGACGTGGTCGGCGTGGCCGAGGTCAAGCTGATGCTGCACAGCTTCGCCGAGGGCAGCCCCGAGCTGTTCGGCCACCTGTCCCGGCCGCTGTTCGTGCCGGCCACCGCCCGCGCGCTCGACCTGCTGGAGGAATTCCGCGACGCCGAGACACCGCTGGCCCTGGTCGTGGACGAGTACGGCGACATCGAGGGCGTGGTCACCGTCAACGACCTGCTGGCGGCAGTGGTCGGCGCCAGCCAGATCGGCCACAGCGGCGACGACAACGCCCCGATCGTGCAACGGGCCGATGGCAGCTGGCTGATCGACGGCGGCCTGTCCACCGACGACCTGCGCGAACTGCTGCACACCAGCGAATTGCCCGGCGAGGACGAACACGATTTCCGCACCGTGGCCGGCATGGTGATGACCGCGCTGGGCCACGTGCCGCAGACCGGCGAGATATTCGCCTGGCGCGGCATCCGCTTCGAGGTGGTCGACCTCGACGGCGCCCGCATCGACAAGCTGCTGGTCACCCCCGCCTCGACGCCGGTGGAGCGGGGGGACGAGGAAAGCGGCTAGGGAGCGAGGAGTGAGTGGAGAGGAGTCAGGAGTGAGAGAGAGCCAGGGCGCGGCGTACCGTTGCCTGCTCTCACTCCTGACTCCTCTCCTTGGCCAGCCCCGCCATCCGCTGCGCGTCGGCGAGGATGCCGTGCAGCACGCGCAGCTCGCGCTCATCCAGTTGCGCCCGCTGGAACAGCTTGCGCAGGCGCAGCATGATCGTGGTAGGCGCCCGGCCCTTGTGGAATTCGATGTCGTCCAGGGTCTGCGCCAGGTGCTCGTAGAACCGTTCCATCTGCGCCGCGTCCGCCGGCAGCTCCCGGTTCGCCGCGACCGGCACCGCCGGCGCCTGCCCGAGCATCGCCACGCGCAGTTCATAGGCCATCACCTGCACCGCCTGCGACAGGTTGAGCGAGCTGAAATCGTCCACGCTGGGAATCCGCACCATGGCATGGCAGCGTGCCAGCTCGCCATTTTCCAGTCCGCTGCGCTCGTTGCCGAACACCAGCGCCACCTGCTCACCGCGGGCCGCGGCGGCCAGCGCCTGGGCGGCGGCCTCGCGCGGGCTGATCTCCGGCAGGTTCACCCCGCGCCGGCGCGCGGACAGGCCCAGGGCGAGGTTGCAGCCGAGCAGGCCGTCCACCAGCTCGGCATGCACGCCGGCACCCTCCAGCACGTCATCCGCCCCGGCCGCCAGCGCGTAGGCCTCGCGATCGGGAAAGCGGGCCGGCGTGACCAGTTCCAGCCGCCGGAATCCCATGGTGCGGATGGCCCGCGCCGCGCTGCCGATATTGCCCGGATGCGAGGTGCGCACCATGACATAGCGGATGCGGGAAGCGAGATCGATCGGGTCGGTCATGCGGGACATGGCGTGGCGGCGGGAACCCCATAGGATAGTGGACAAGCGCGCCGGCGGCCCGGTCCGGGGCCAGCTCTGCTAGAATCGCCGGCCGCAAACCCGCTCTCTTCCCAAGTCGAAACCATGGCCAGACCACACGTCACGATCGCGGCGCGCGCCGCGCGTTCAGCAGGCAATGTGATCCTGCGTTACATGAACCGCATCGACGGCCTCAATATCGTCGAGAAGCAGCAGCTGGATTTCGTCTCCGAGGTCGACAAGCTGGCCGAGGCGGAGATCATCAAGGAATTGCGCCGCGCCTATCCCGACCACGCCATCCTCGCCGAGGAAAGCGGCGCCACCGGCAAGGGCCCGCTGACCTGGGTGATCGATCCGCTCGACGGCACCCACAACTACCTGCGCGGCATCCCCCACTTCAGCGTCTCCATTGCGCTGCTGGACAAGGGCGTGCCGGTCCATGCGGTGGTGTTCGACCCACTGCGCGACGAGCTGTACACCGCCAGCAAGGGTGACGGCGCCTATCTCAACGACCGCCGCATGCGCGTCACCAAGCGTGAGAACCTGGGCGGCGCGATGATCGCCACCGGCTTCCCGTTCCGCCAGCGCGAGCACCTCGCCGCCCAGCTCGACATGACCCGCGCCATCCTCGGCCAGGCCGAGGACATTCGCCGCTCCGGCTCGGCCGCACTCGACCTGGCCTACGTCGCCGCCGGACGCTACGACGGCTACTTCGAGATCGGCCTGAAGCCGTGGGACATGGCGGCCGGCGTACTGCTGGTGCACGAAGCCGGCGGCCGCTACTGCGACTTCGCCGGCCGCGACGGCATTCCCGCCAGCGGCAACCTCATCGCCGGCAACCTCAACGTGGCCAAGGCGATGGTCGACGCCATCGGCCAGCAGGCGACGCCGGGCCTGCTCAAGGCTTGAACCGATCGCCCGGCGGGGATGGGCGAAGGCGCCCGCGCGGGCCGTCCTTTCCGCGGCCGAAAGCACATCGCCCACCACCAACCCGCGGCGGAGGCAAAGCCGTCCGCCCGCGGCCGCTCAGCGTGGCGATTCGCCGCCGTCGCGCAGCACGCCGCGCAGGAACGGAATGGTGATGCGCCGCTGCGCCGCCAGCGACGCCTGGTCCAGCTGGTCCAGCAGGTCCAGCAGCGCGCCGAGGTCGCGCGCATAACGGGCGAACAGCCAGTCCAGCACGCTGTCGTCCAGCTCGATGCCGCGCGCGGCGGCCTGCTCCTTCAGCACCGCACGGCGCTCGTCGTCATCCAGCGGCTTCAGTGCGAACTGGGTGCAGGCACCGAGCCGCGAGCGCAGGTCGGGCAGTTCGAGGCCAAGTTTGGCTGGGGTGGCATCGGCGGCGAACAGCAGCGCGCTGCCTTCGGCCCTGGCCCGGTTGTAGAGATCGAACAGGGCGTGTTCGGCCTCGCGCCGGCCGGCGATGGCGCCGAGGTCGTCCAGCGCCAGCAGCTCGCTGCCGGCGACGCCGCGCAACACGGCGGCGTGGTCGCCGAGCGTTGCCAGCGGCAGGTATTGCACGCGCCGCCCCGCGGCGGCGGCGGCCTGGCAGGCGGCCATCAGCAGGTGGCTGCGACCGCTGCCGCGGCTGCCGTGCAGGTAGACCCACGGCGCGCCCGGCGCGAGCGCGAGCGTCCGCACCGCCGCCACCGCGGCGGCATTGGCGCCGGCGTGGAAATGCTCGAAACGCTGGCGCCGCGGCCAGCGCAGCGCCAACGGCAACTGCGGGATCATGGCTTGGCCTGGACGTCCGGCGGAGGCGCGATGGCGTCCGTGGCGGCGCCGGGTTCGCCAGGAGCGGCCTCGTTGTAGAGTTCGCTGTGACGGTAGCGTTCGAGCAGGTAGCGCAGCAGCACCATGATCACCGAGGCCGCCGGCAGCGCCAGCAGCACGCCGAGGAAGCCGAACAGGTGGCCGCCCGCCAGCACCGCGAAGATCACCGCCACCGGATGCAGGCCGATCTTGTTGCCGACCAGCCTGGGCACCAGCACGTAGCCTTCCAGCAATTGCCCGACCATGAACACGCCGCCGACCAGCAGCAGGTGGCTCCAGTCGCCATACTGCACCAGCGCGGCGATGATCGCGGCGACAAAGCCGACGATGAAGCCCAGGTACGGCACGAAACTCAGCAGGCCGGCGACCATGCCGATCAGCGGCCCCACCGCGAGCCCGACCAGTCCCAGCCCGGCGCCATAGAACACCCCCAACGCCAGCATGACCAGCAACTGCCCGCGCACGAAGGCGCCCAGGATGCGATCCGATTCGCGTGCCAGGTAGGCGACGGTGGGCTGCAGCGAGCGCGGCAGCATGCGGTCGACCGTGCCCACCAGGCGATCCCAGTCGCGCAGCAGGTAGAACGCCACGACCGGGATCAGCACCAGGTTGGTCAACCACATCGCGATGCCGACACCGGAGCGCGAAACCTTGCCCAGCACGGTCCCGGCCACGTCGCCGATCGAGCCCAGGTGGGCCTTGACGGCATCCAGCAAGCGGTCGCTGTCGAACGTGTGCGGATCGAGATGCAGCCGCCGCTGCAGCCAGGGCCATGCCACGTTCTGGGCCCAGGCGCCGTAGCGGGGCAGGTTGTCGACCAGGTTTTCCACCTGCCTGACAATCAGCGGAACCAGCAACAGCAGCACGCCGGTCAGCACCACCAGCAGCACCACGAAGACAATGGTGGCCGCCCACGCTCGATCGAGCCCCGCGCGCTCGAGCCGATCGACCAGCGGATCGCCCAGGTAGGCCAGCGTGGCCGCCACGGCGAACGGCATCAATACCGGCGCCAGCAGCCAGATCAGGAAAACGATGACCGCAGCGATCGCGGACAACTGCCAGCGACGTGAGGCGTCGTGACCCATCCCTAGCGCCCCTGCAACCAGCGCATGCTGGCATCGGCGCCGGGATGCGGCTGGCCCTGCAGCAGCAGGCGCCCGCTGGCGGCGAGGTTCGCGGCCAGGCCGCTGATGGGCAGGGTCGCCTTGACCTGCAGCCAGACGCCGTCGTTCTGTGCGCCGATGGTGGTCACCTCCTGCACCGAAGGCGTGTTGTGCAACAGCGAAAGCAGCTTGGCATAGTCCATCGCCGAGCTGAGCCCGCCGACCCACAGCTTGCCCGTGCTGGCGGTGGCGCCGATGACGTTGAGCTGCTTGCCCAGCCGGTCGACCAGGCCGTTGGCCGCGTCGACGAGCAGCGCCTGCTCGCTGGCGCCCTGGCCTTTCCAGTGCTGGGCCTGGCCGCCGGAAACCAGCGTCCAGTCGGCCAGCCCGCCGTGCAACTCGCCGACCAGCACCAGGCCGGTGTGGTACCGGTCGTTGATGGCCGCCAGTGCGGCGGGATCGGCGGCCGCGACCTTGGCCGTATCCGGCGCGCCGCCTGCGGCCGGGAACACCACGGCCGTCCCGCGCGCCGCCGCCCGCGCGGCCAGGCTGGACAGGGCAGCCTGGCCGAGCAGGTTGCCGTCCGCCCCCTTGACCAGCAACAGCACGGGCGGCTTGATGCCCGCGCTGGCCACGCCAAGCGTCGATACGAGCCGCCGGACCGAGGCCGGCGCAAAATCCACGTTGAGCACCAGACCGGTGGCCGCCTTCTGGTACTGGAATTTGCGCACCAGCGACGCGGCCCCGGCCAATGCGGCCGTGTAACCGGGGTTGCTGCGCAGGTCCTGCCCGCCGGCGACCCGGGTCATCACCTGCCCCAGCGCCATGGCAAAGGCCTGATCGCGCTGGCCGTCGCTGGTGTCGGTGACCGGCACGGTGACCGAATACGGCGAGCCCGCCGCCTGCGCGTGCAAGGCCGGCAACGCGGCAAAAGCCAGCAACAGGGCAAGGATCAACAGGCGGGACAGGCGCATGGTCACGGGCATCTTTGGAAGGAAAGCTCCGGTGAAGTCTGCCCAATCGCGCACCCAGCGTCCATCGACACGACCGGGCGGCTGATCGCGCGGCCCGCAAACTGCTAAACTTTCGCGTTTCATCCACGCCGGTTTCCGCCATGTCAGACGCCCTCACCTACCGCGCCGCCGGTGTCGATATCGACGCCGGCAATGCGCTGGTCGAACGCATCAAGCCGCTGGTCAAGCGCACCTTCCGCCCCGAGGTGATGGGCGGGCTGGGCGGCTTCGGCGGCCTGTTCGACCTCGGCGGCCGCTACCGCGAGCCGGTGCTGGTATCCGGCACCGACGGCGTCGGCACCAAGCTGAAGCTGGCGCAAATCCTGGGCCGGCACGACACCATCGGCATCGACCTGGTCGGCATGTGCGTCAACGACGTGCTGGTGCAGGGCGCCGAGCCGCTGTTCTTCCTCGACTACTTCGCCACCGGCAAGCTGGACGTGGACACCGCCGCGGCCGTGGTCGGCGGCATCGCCAGGGGCTGCGAACTGGCCGGTTGCGCCCTGATCGGCGGCGAGACCGCCGAGATGCCGGACATGTACCCGCCCGGCGAATACGACCTGGCCGGCTTCACCGTCGGCGCGGTGGAGAAGTCGCAGATGCTCACCGGCGAGGCCATCGTGGCCGGCGACGTGGTGCTGGGCGTGGCTTCCAGCGGCCCGCACTCGAACGGTTATTCGTTGATCCGGCGGATTCTCGATCGCGCCGGCAACCCGTTCGACCTCGACCTGGGCGGCGTGAAGCTGGTCGATGCGCTGATGGCGCCGACAACCATCTACGTGAAGCCGATGCTGGAGCTGCTGGGTGCCGGTTCCTCCCGAATCCCCCATCCCGAAACCACCATCCCGGCCATTCACGGCATGGCCCACATCACCGGCGGCGGCCTCAAGGAAAACATCATCCGCGTGGTGCCCGAGGGCCTCGGCATCGCGCTGGACGCCTCCAGCATCGTGCTGCCGCCGGTGTTCGACTGGCTGATGCGCGAGGGCAACGTGGCGCGCGAGGAGATGTGGCGCACCTTCAACTGCGGCGTCGGTTTCACCGTGATCCTGCCCGCGGCGAGCGTCGCGGCCGCCAGCGCGCTGCTGGCCACGCATGGCCTGGCCAGCTCGGCCATCGGCCAGGTGGTGGCCGTCGGCGCCGGCGAACGCGTGCGGATCGGCTGATCCCTGGCACTTCACGCCGTCGATGATGAGCACCCCACCACCCCGCGTCGCCGTGCTCGCCTCCGGGCGCGGCAGCAATCTTGCCGCCCTGCTCGATGCCCGCGCACGGGGCGAGTTGGCGGTGGAATTCGTGCTGGTGGGCAGCGACAAGGCCGATGCCGGCGCACTGCGGCTGGCCGAAGCGGCCAACATCCCCACCCTGGCGCTGGACCCGCGCAGCTATCCCGATCGGCCGGCGTTCGACCGCGACCTGTTCGCACGCATCGCCGCCAGCGGCGCCCAGTGGCTGGTGCTGGCCGGCTACATGCGCATCATCGACGGCGCCGCACTGGCGCCGTGGGTCGGCCGCATGATCAACATCCATCCCTCGCTGTTGCCGAAATACCCCGGCCTGCACACCCATCGCCGTGCCTTGCGGGCCGGCGACCGCGAGCACGGCGCCAGCGTGCACTTCGTCACCGCCGAGCTCGACGGCGGCCCGCTGATCGCCCAGGCGCGCATCGCGGTCGGCGCCGACGACAGCGAGGAGGCGCTGGCGCAGCGCCTGCTGCCGCTGGAGCACCGGCTGCTGCCCGCCGTGCTGAACCTGCTGGCCGTTGGCCGGCTGCAATGGCGGGACGATGCGCCGCAACTGGACGGCCGCCCGCTGCTGGCGCCGCTGTTGCTGGCAGAGCGGGGCCTGCAGGCGGCCGAGTGATTCCCGGTTCAGCACGGTGCCGGCAGACTGCCGGCATGACGATCCGACCGCTGCTCACGCCGATCCTCGGCCTCGCCCTGCTGTTGGCCGGCCCGACCGCCGCCACGGCCGTCCCCTCCGGCTTCAGCGCCCGCTACAAGGTGAGCCAGGACGGCCAGCCCCTGGGCGTGGCCACGATAAGCCTGCGCCCGGGCGGCGATGGCAGCTGGCTGTTCAGCAAGGACATGAAGGGCACGGCCGGGCTGGCCGCCATCCTCGGCGCACAGACCAGCGAGACCTCGCGCTTCCGCTGGAAGCACGACGTGCCCGAAGCGATCAGCTACGACTATCGCCTGCGCGCCTCGATCGGCGGCAACAAGCAGCGCCACCTGCGGGTCGACTGGCACACCAGCCAGGTGACCGTCGACGAGGGCAAGGGGCCGCAGACCTTCGCCGCCCTTCCCGGCATGGTCGAGCGCAATACCGCACCCCTGGCGATCGGTGTCGCCCTGGCCGACGGGCTGAAGGACATCGCGCTGCCGATCGCCGGGCGGCACGACGTACAGGTGCAGCATTTCGGCATCACCGGGCGCGAGGCGATCGACGTCCCGGCGGGGCGCTTCCAGGCGATCCGGGTCGATCGCACCGACGCGCAACTGGGCTTCAGCGCCTGGTATGCGCCCGGACGCTTTCCCCTCCCGGTCAAGCTGTCGCAACACGACGGCGGCGACGTGACCATGGAACTGGTGAGCTTCAGCTCGAAGTGACCGTCGGGCTGCGGCAGAACCGGTCGAGGCGCAAGGCCCTGACGCCTTCTACCGCCCAGGCTCCTGGCGGCTGCGCAGGAGAGTGGCCACCCGCGGGCGCACGGCGAGGCTGCATGTCACCGCCTCGCTCGACGGTCGCCAGCAGGCCCGCTCAGTTCGGCAGGCGCCGAATCTTCGCGCCGAGCACGCCGAGCTTTTCCTCGATGTTCTCGTAGCCGCGGTCGATGTGGTACACGCGGTCGACCACCGTCTCGCCCTTGGCCACCAGGCCGGCCAGCACCAGGCAGGCCGAAGCGCGCAGGTCGGTGGCCATGATCGGCGCGCCGCTCATCTGCGGCACGCCGCGCACCACCGCGGTATTGCCCTCGAGCTGGATTCTCGCGCCCAGCCGCTGCAGTTCCTGGGCGTGCATGAAACGGTTCTCGAACACCGTCTCGGTGACCAGGCCGGTGCCTTCGGCGATGCAGTTCAGCGCGGTGAACTGGGCCTGCATGTCGGTCGGAAACGCTGGATAGGGCGCGGTGCTGATATTGACCGCGGTGGGCCGGCGCCCGCCCATGTCCAGCTCGATCCAGTCGTCGCCGCAGGAGATGTGCGCGCCGGCCTCCTCCAGTTTCGCCAGCACCGCGTCGAGCGTGTCGGCGCGCGCATGGCGCGCGCGGACCTTGCCGCCGGTCATCGCCGCGCCGACCAGGAAGGTGCCGGTCTCGATACGATCCGGCAGCACGCTGTAATCCGCGCCGTGCAGGCGTTCAACGCCGTGGATCACCATGGTGGACGTGCCGGCGCCCTCGATCTGCGCACCCATCGCGATCAGGCAATGCGCCAGGTCGACGACCTCGGGTTCCTGCGCCGCGTTCTCGATGACCGTCGTACCCTGCGCCAGGGTCGCCGCCATCATGATGTTCTCGGTGCCGGTGACGGTCACCATGTCCATCAGGATGCGCGCGCCCCTGAGCCGGCTGGCCCTGGCCTTGATGTAACCGTTCTCCACCACGATCTCGGCGCCCAGCGCCTGCAGGCCGCGAATATGCTGGTCCACCGGGCGCGAACCGATCGCGCAGCCACCGGGCAGCGACACCTCGGCCTGGCCGAAGCGCGCCACCAGCGGGCCCAGCACCAGGATCGAGGCGCGCATGGTGCGCACCAGGTCGTAGGGCGCCACGCAGGTGCTGGTGGTGCGCGGGTCGACGTGCATCTTCATGCGGTCGTCCAGCACCAGTTGCACGCCCATCTGGCCAAGCAATTCGATGAAGGTGGTGACGTCGTGCAGGTGCGGCACGTTGCCGATGCTGACCGGCTCATCCGCCAGCAGGCAGGCGGCAAGAATCGGCAACACCGCGTTTTTGGCGCCAGAAATGGCGACCTCGCCTTGAAGCGGCGTACCGCCACTGATCAGGATCTTGGCCATGGGTTTCCTTGGATAAGCGGGAGGCGAAGCACGGCAGCAACCATCACTGGTGCGCCGCGGCTTCCCCGGGAGTAAGCGTCTGCAGGGCCAGCGCATGGATCTCGCCGCCCATCAATCCCCCCAGGGTGGCGTACACCAGCCGATGGCGCGCCAGCGGCAACTTGCCGGCGAACTGGCTGGCGACCACGGTGGCTTCGAAATGCACGCCGTCGGCGCTGGCCACGGCAGCCTGCGCACCGGGCAGGCCATCTTCGATCATTGCCTGGATGCGGGCGGGGTCCATGGGGGTTTCCTGCAGGAGCTTGGGTCGGCCAGGTACTGGATCAACGGCAGGCCGAATCCACTGCACTGGCTTATGAAGGTAAAATGCGAATGTGCCATGGTAATGGAAATCCGCTGGCGCAGAAATGACGACGGCTCCCTGGCGGGGCCATTCCTGCCCCGGCGCCGCCTGCCGGCAACAACCGCCCCTCTCCACCCGAGCGCCCATGAACGCACGCATTGCACCGCACACGCCAGCCGAGCTCGATCCGGATGCCATCATCCGCAGCGCGCGCACCGTGATCGGCACGGAGGCGGCCGCGGTGGATGCCCTGGTGCCGCGCATCGGCGCCGAGTTCGTCGAGGCGTGCCGCCTGGTGCTGGCCTGCAAGGGCCGGCTGATCGTCAGCGGTATGGGCAAGTCCGGCCACGTGGCACGCAAGATCGCCGCCACGCTGGCCTCCACCGGCACGCCGGCCTTCTTCGTGCATCCGGGCGAAGCCAGCCATGGCGACCTCGGCATGATCCTGCCGCAGGACGTGGTACTGGCGATCTCCTATTCGGGGGAAACCGACGAGTTGCTGTTCATCCTGCCGGTGATCAAGCGCCAGGGCATCCCGCTGATCGCGATCACCGGCAAGCCCGGTTCGTCCTTGTCGCGCGAGGCCGACGTGCATCTGGACGGCAGCATTTCCAGCGAGGCCTGCCCGCTCGGGCTCGCCCCGACCACCAGCACCACGGTGGCGCTGGTGCTCGGCGATGCGCTGGCCATTGCCCTGCTGGAAGCACGCGGCTTCACCTCCGACGACTTCGCCCGCTCGCACCCGGCCGGCAGCCTGGGCCGGCGCCTGCTGCTGCACATCAGCGACCTGATGCACACCGGCGACAGCGTGCCGCGGGTGCCGCCGGATGCCAGCCTGACCGCGGCGCTGATGGAAATGACCCGCAAGCAGCTGGGCATGACGGCGGTGGTGGATGCCGACCAGCGCCTGCTCGGGGTGTTCACCGACGGCGACCTGCGCCGGGCGCTGGACGACGAAGGCATCGATCTGCGCGAAGCCACGGTAGCCTCGCTGATGACCCGCGGACCCAAGACCATCGGCGCCGACAAGCTGGCCGTGGAAGCGGCCCAGCTGATGGAAAAGCACCAGATTCACGCCCTGCTGGTGGTCGACCATGAACAACGGGTGGTCGGCGCGCTGAACATTCATGATCTGCTCCGCGCCCGTGTGGTCTGATTCGCCCGGGCCAGCCAGGCGCATCGCGCCGATCGGCCGCTGACGCCTTCCCACCGTCCCCAACCAGCCAGCAGACCTTGCCTACCACGACCTCTCCCGCCAACTTCCCCGCCGACCTGCTCGCCCGCGCGGCCAAGATCCGTCTGGCGGTGTTCGACGTGGACGGCACGCTGACCGACGGCCGCCTGTGGTACGCCGAGGATGGTCGCGAGACCAAGGTATTCCACGTGCACGACGGGCTCGGCCTGAAGCGCCTGCAGGCAAACGGCGTACAGGTCGCGCTGATCACCGCGCGCATCAGCCACCCGGTGGCGCTGCGCGCCGAGGAGTTGGACATCACCCACGTCTACCAGGGGCAAGGCGACAAGCGCGCCTGCCTGCGGGAGCTGCTCGACGCCCTGCACCTGCAGCCCGAACAGGCCGCCTTTGTCGGCGACGACCTGCCCGACCTGGCACCCATGCGCATGGTCGGCATGGCGGTGGCGGTGGCCAATGCGCACCCGTGGGTCGCCGAACAGGCGCACTGGCAGACCCGCCAGCGCGGCGGCGAAGGCGCTGCACGCGAGGTTTGCGACCTGATCCTGCTGGCCCAGGGCAACAGCGACGCCGAGCGGGCACGCTGGCTATGAGCCTGCGACGATGGCTGCGCGACCGGCGCCTGCCCGTCGCCACCGTGCTCATCGCCGTGGCCGCCGGCGTCAGCCAGGCGCTGCTGTGGTGGCTGGGTCCGGCGCCTGCCACCCATCAATTCGTCGGACCGCCCCGTTCCGGCTACACCCTCACCGACGCCAGGCTGACCGAATACGATGCCGACGGCCAGCCCGGCATGCGCCTGCAGTCGCCCAACATCGAGCGCCGCGAGGGCGACGACTCGCTCTACCTCGATTCACCCACCTTCCAGATGCCCGCCAGGCAGCCGGGCGTGCCGGAATGGCAGGGCCAGTCGCGGTACGGCTGGGTCAACAAGCCGGGCACCGTGCTCAAACTGCAGGGGCCGGTGTTCGTCCACCGCCCGGCCTACGTCGACGCGCATGGCGTGGCGCAACCGGAAACCACCATGCACACCTCCGAAGTCACGGCGTGGCCGAAGGAGGACCGCATGGAAACGGCGCAGCCGGCGCATATCGCGCAGGGCGCCCGTACAATGGACGGCATCGGCATGCGTGCCAACCTCAATGACAATCATCTGGAGCTGCTCGATGCCTCCCACATCGTTTTTCCGCCACGCGCGTCCAGGCCTGCTTCGGTCCGGCCTGCTCCTGCTCGGCCTGCTCGCGCTGCAACCGGCCCTGGCCAGACAGGATGACCGCAGCAAGCCGATGGACCTGCGTGCCGTTTCCACCAGCGGCTTCAACCTGCCCAATACCATCACCACGCTGACCGGCAACGTGGTCGTCACCCAGGGCACGCTCAAGGCCACCGGCGACAAGGCCCTGATCTACATCGACGGCAATACCCAGATCAGCCGCGTGGTGCTCACCGCCGACAAGGGCAAGCGCGCGCATATCGAACAGATCGATGACGCCGGCAACCTGATGACCGGCGACGCGGACACGCTCGACTACGACAACATCCACGGGATTGCCGTGCTGAGCGGCAACGCCGTGGTGCACCAGCAAGGTCGCGGCGAGGCGCATGGCGACAAGCTGACCTACAACACTCAGACCTCGCAGATGACCGGCAGCAGCGGCAACGACGGGCTGGTGCACATGATTTTCCTGCCCAAGCCCAAGCCTGGCGCAACGCCCGCCGCCAGCACCCCGACGCCGCCAGGACACCGCTGAGCCCATGCTCTCCGCCGAAGGTCTGCAGAAAAGCTTCAAGGCACGCCAGGTCGTGCGCGATTTCGCCTTCTCGATCCGCGAGGGCGAGGTGGTGGGCCTGCTCGGCCCCAACGGTGCCGGCAAAACCACCTGCTTTTACATGGTGGTGGGCCTGATCGAGGCCGACGCCGGCTCGATCCGGCTCGACAAGCAGGACATCACCGGCCTGCCGATGCATGCCCGCGCCCGGCTCGGCATCGGCTATCTGCCACAGGAAGCCTCGGTATTCCGCCGGCTCAGCGTGGCCGACAACATCATGGCCGTGCTGGAGCTGCGCAAGGGGCTGGACAGCCAGCAGCGCGACAGCGAGCTGGAAAGCCTGCTCGACGAGCTGAAGATCGCCCACATCGCCAGCCAGAAGGGCATCAGCCTGTCCGGCGGCGAACGGCGCCGGGTGGAAATCGCCCGCGCCCTGGCCGCGCAACCGCGCTACATGCTGCTGGACGAGCCGTTTGCCGGTGTCGATCCGATCTCGGTCGGCGAGATCCAGCGCATCGTTCGCCACCTCAAGGAACGCGGCATCGGCGTGCTGATCACCGACCACAACGTGCGCGAAACCCTGGGCATCTGCGACCGCGCCTACATCCTGAGCGACGGCGCGGTGCTCTCGCGCGGCACGCCCGCGCACATCCTCGCCGACGAGAAGGTGCGCGAGGTCTACCTGGGCCGCGAATTCAAGCTTTGACGAGGGCTTCACGCCCCTCCAGCCGACGATGGTCGCCCCCGCCGCCGGCGGGTAGGATGGAGCCACGACTTTCCCCCTCGGGTCGGCATGAAACCTTCACTGCAGTTGCGCCTCCACCAACAGCTCACCCTCACGCCGCAACTGCAGCTGGCGATACGCCTGCTGCAGCTCTCGCAACTGGAACTGGAATCCGAGCTGCGCGAACTGGCCGAGAGCAACCCGCTGCTGGAATTCGCCGACGAGGCCGAGTCCGGGGACGCGGCCGCCACCGACGCCGATGACACCCCGGAAGCCGACTACCCGTCCATGAGCGGCGCCGCCGAGCCCGCCAACGACGCCAGCGGCGAAGGCGACGAGGCATCCGAGTGGAGCGAAGGCGGCGGTGCCAGCGTCGAGACGCCGATCGACTTCTCCACCACCGCGTCCGGCAGCGGCGCCGCACGCGGCGACGAGGATTTCGAACCGCAAAACGCCGCGACCGAAACGCTGCAGCAGCACCTCGCATGGCAGTTGAACCTCGCCGGGTTCAACCCGCGACAGACCGCCATCGCCACCGTGCTGATCGACGCGCTGA
Organism: Lysobacteraceae bacterium; assembly: GCA_028866435.1. Lineage (GTDB taxonomy): Bacteria > Pseudomonadota > Gammaproteobacteria > Xanthomonadales > Rhodanobacteraceae > Rhodanobacter. The sequence continues at coordinate 24,926 of JAGWIC010000036.1, forward strand.
ACGCCGACGGCTACCTCGCCGACGGCATCGAGTCGGTGCGCGCCGCCCTGCCCGAGAGCTTGAACGCCGGCCTCGACGAAATCGAGGCGGTACGCCGCCGCCTGCAGGGCTTCGATCCACCGGGCGTAGCCAGTCTGGATCTGCGCGACTGCCTGCGTTGCCAGCTCGAACAGCTCGACCCCGCCACGGCGCAGCGCGAGCTGGCGCTCGCCCTGATCGACGAAGGGCTGGATCTGCTCGCCCGCAACGACATCGCCAAGCTGGCGCGCAAGCTGCGTGCCGACGAGGGAGCCGTGGCCGAAGCCGCCGCCCTGGTGCGCGGCCTCGACCCACGCCCCGGCGCAGCGCTGGACTCCACCCCGGTGGAATACGTCGCCCCCGACGTCTACGCAGTGAAGGACGCCGGCCACTGGCAGGTGCGCCTCAACGCCAGCGTGCAGCCGCGACTGGGGCTCAACCAGCACTACTGCAACCTGATCGCCAAGGCCCGTGGCGAGGACGCCAGCTGGATGAAGGGCCAGTTGCAGGAGGCGCGCTGGCTGCTGAAGAGCCTGGAGTCGCGCGCCGAGACCCTGCTCAAGGTGGCCGGCGCCATCGTCAAGCGGCAGAGCGCCTTCCTCGACTACGGCCCCGAGGCCATGCACCCGCTGGTGTTGCGCGAGGTGGCCGAGGAGGTGGGCATGCACGAGTCCACCATCTCGCGCGTCACCACGCGCAAGTACCTGCATACCCCGCGCGGCACCTTCGAGCTGAAGTATTTCTTTTCCAGCGGCGTGTCCACCGAGGACGGCGGCAGCGCCTCGGCCACCGCAATCCAGGCCATGCTGCGCAAGCTGATCGACGCGGAAGACCCGCGCAAGCCGCTGTCCGACCAGACCCTGACCGAGGAGCTGCAACGCAGGGGCATCCAGGTGGCGCGCCGCACCGTGGCCAAATACCGCGAAGGGCTGCGCATCCCCAGTTCCAGCGAACGCCATCGCGCCAGTTGACCGGGAACTTGCCTGCCGGGAAAACACTCCCATATCGGTACCCATGGATGATCGAAGGCACGTCCGGATTCCCCGCCGGACGCGCCCATCCCGCCGCCACCGCGGCCTGCACCACCAGAGGAGGCGCCACATGCAATTCCAACTCAGCGGCCAGCAGATCGAAGTCACCCCGGCCTTGCGCGAGCACGCCACCGCCAAGCTCGACCGCCTCACCCGCCTCGACGACAAGCTGAAGAGCCTCACCATCGTGCTCTCCATCGACAAGCTGCAGCACCGCGCCGACGGCACGTTGAACGCCATCGGCACCACCTTGCACGCCGAGGCCACCGAACCGGACATGTACGCCTCCATCGACATCCTGTTCGACAAGCTGATCAACCAGTTGCGTCGTCATCGCGAGAAAGCCGCCGACAAGCACCAGCGCGACGTGCGCGACGAACGCCAGTACGGCTGAGGTGCCCCGCCGCGTGTCACGCCCACGCGCGGCACGCGGCTTTATCCGGCCCAGGCTCCGAGCTGGCACAATGACGTGCCCCCGCCGCTGCCCGTGTCGGCGGCGCGCGACAGGGGACCCAAGGCTTGGATCGGCTCACCGCACGACAACTCTTCGATAGCGTCAACGAACGCATGGCGCTGCGTTGGCTGGCCGGCATGCGCGGCGAGACGCGCCCGCTGGAGCCCGGTGCCGCACAGGCGCGTCGACCCTCGCTGATCGGCTACCTCAACGTCATCTACCCCAACAAGATCCAGATCATCGGCTCGGAGGAACTGAACTTCCTCGACGGCCTGGATTCGCGCCAGCGCTGGGAGGCGATCCACAAGATCGCCGCCAGCAAGCCGGTGGCGCTGATCGTCACCCGCGACCAGTCGGTGCCTTCCGACCTGCGCGAGCTGGCCGAGGAGACCGATACCCCGCTGTGGGTGAGCGCCAAGCGCGGGCACGAGCTGTTCACCTTCCTGCAATACCACCTGGCGCGCACGCTGGCCGCCAAGACCACCCTGCACGGCGTGTTCATGGAGGTGTTCTCGATCGGCGTGCTGATCACCGGCGAGGCCGGCGCGGGCAAGAGCGAGCTGGCGCTGGAGCTCATCAGCCGCGGCCATCGGCTGGTGGCCGACGACGCCACCGAGTTCACCCTGATCGCGCCGGACGTGATCGACGGCAACTGTCCCGAACTGCTGCAGGATCTGCTCGAAGTGCGCGGCCTGGGCGTGCTCAACGTGCGCGAGATGTTCGGCCACATGTCGGTGAAGCCATCCAAGTACCTGCGCCTGGTGATCCACCTGAAGCCACTGCGCGAGGGCGAGGAGATCGACGCCATGACGCGGCTCACCGGCGACATCGGCCATCGCGAGGTGTTTGACGTCAAGGTGCCGATGATCACCATCCCGGTGGCGCCGGGCCGCAACATCGCCGTGCTGGTGGAGGCGGCCGTGCGCAGCCACGCGCTCAAGAGCAAGGGCATCGACCCCGCGCAAACCTTCATCGACCGCCAGGCGCACCAGATGCGCCGCCTGCCGCCGTGGTGAATCCATGACCGACGATCACGCCCCGCCGCACCCCGATCCACACGCCACCCACCTGGTGGTGCTCACCGGCATGTCCGGCGGCGGCAAGACGGTGGCATTGCGCGCGCTGGAAGACCTGGACTTCTACTGCGTGGACAACCTGCCCGCCGCGCTGTTGCCGCAACTGGTGGAGGCGGTGGCCAGCCGCAAGCACCGCCTGCTGGCGGTGGGCGTGGACGCGCGCAACCGCGGCGCCGACTTCAGCCAGATGCCGCAGGTGCTTTCCACGCTGGCTGCCAGCGGCGTCGCGGTACACCTGTACTTCATCGACTGTCGCAACGACGTGCTGCTCAAGCGCTATTCGGAAACCCGCCGCCGCCACCCGCTGGCCAGCCGCGGCGTCTCGCTGGCTGATGCCATCGGCAAGGAGCGCCGCCTGCTGCGCCCGCTGATGGCCATTGCCGAAAAAGTGATCGATTCCAGCGAGCTCAACGTGCACCAGTTGCGCCGGCTGGTCGCCACCGGCTACGCGCAGGCCACCGCCGGGCTCACCCTGATGTTCCAGTCCTTCGCCTTCAAGCGCGGGCTGCCGCTGGATGCGGATTTCGTGTTCGACGCGCGCTGCCTGCCCAACCCGCACTGGCTGCCCGCGCTGCGCCCGCTGTCGGGCAAGGACACGCCGGTGCGCGAGTACCTCGACGCCGAGCCGCTGGTGGCCGAATACCTTGCCGACACCAGGCGCTGGCTGGATGCCTGGCTGCCGCGCTTCGAGCAGGACGACCGCAGCTACGTCACCATCGCCATCGGCTGCACCGGTGGCCGCCACCGTTCGGTCTACCTGGTCGAGCAATTGGCCGCGTACTACCGCAGCCAACGCGACGGCGTGCTTTCTTTCCATCGCGAACTGGACTAACGGCCATGCGCGTCGGCGTGCTCCTGATGACCCATGAGGCGGTTGGCCAGGCGCTGATCTGCGCCGCCCGCCACGTCATGCCCAACCTGCCGCTCAAGCTGGACGCGGTGGAAGTGCCGCCGCAGGCCGACCTGGACGCCATGCGCACGCTCACCGCCGGCCACGTGCGCGCGCTCGATCAGGGCGACGGCGTGCTGGTGCTCGCCGACCTGTACGGCGCCACACCATGCAACATCGGCCTGTCGCTGGGCAGCCTGGGTTTGCGGCTACGCTGTGTCTCCGGACTCAACCTGCCGATGCTGCTGCGCGTGCTCAACTACGCCGAGAAATCGCTGGACGAACTGGCCGAAATTGCCGCCAGCGGCGGTCGCAACGGAATCCATATCGACCATGCTTGAACAGGACATCGTCGTCTCCAACAAACTCGGCCTGCACGCCCGCGCCTCGGTCAAACTGGTGCAACTGGTGCAGGGCTTCAAAGCCACCGTCTGGCTGGTAAGCCGCGGGCGCGAAGTCAACGCGCAAAGCATCATGGGCGTGATGATGCTCGCCGCCGGCATCGGTCAGACCATCACGCTGCGCACCGACGGCGCGGATGAAGCCGCCGCGCTCGAGGCGATGGCCGATCTGTTCGCGCGCAAGTTCGACGAGGGCGCATGATGAGCACTGTCAAATTTCCGTTCGCCCTGAACGTAGCGCCAGAGGCACGAAGTCGAAGGGCATTCATTCCTCGACCCTGGCGTGTTTCGACTACGATGGGCTTCAGCCCGCTACGCTCAACACGAATGGGGTGTACCAAAGGCGCATGAGTAGCCGCATTGTCATCGGCGGGACTGCCGCGGCGCGAGGCATGGCGCTGGGCCGCGCGCGCCTGGTGCAGCCCAGCCAGATCCGCATCGACGAACGCCCGCTCGCGGAAAACGAGATCGAACCCGAGGTCGAGCGCCTGCGTGCGGCCTTGCAGCAAGCACGCGATGACCTGAATGTCCTGCGCGAGAAACTGCACGGCGCGCTGGCGCGCGAGGTCGGCGAATTCATCGACGCGCACAGTCTGATCCTCGACGATCCGGAATTGACCGAGGGCCTGTACGCGCTGATCCGCAAGGGCCGCTACCGCGCCGGCGCCGCGCTGAAGATGCAACGCGATCGTCTCGCCGCCGCGTTCGACGCGATCGACGATCCGTATTTCCGCAGCCGCCGGGAGGACATCGATCACGTCATCGGCCGCGTGCAGGCCGTGCTCAACCGCGACACCACGCCGGCCGAACGCCAGATCGCCGCGCGCGTGGGCACCATCCTGGTCGGCGACACGATTGCGCCGGCGGAAGTCGCACATCTGACCGAACACGGCGTGCTCGGACTCGTCACCACCGGCGGCAGTGCGCTCTCGCACAGCGCGATCCTGGCGCGCAGCCTGCGCCTGCCGATGGTGGTCGGCGCGCGCGAGGCACTGGAACGCCTGACCGACGACGACCTGCTGCTGATCGACGGCGGCTCCGGCGAGATCGTCGCCCATCCGACCGCGCAGGATCTGGCGCATTATCGCCAATTCCAACGCGAGCAGGCGCGCAGCCAGGACCTGCTCGCGCGCTTCACGCATGCGCCGTCGCTAACCGGCGATGGTATACATATCCACTTGTACGCCAATGCGGAAATGCCCGCCGATCTCGCCCAGGCGCACGCCTGCGGCGCCGAGGGCGTGGGCCTGTACCGCACCGAATTCCTGTTCCTGCAGCGTCGCGAACTGCCGGACGAGGATGAGCAATTCAACGCCTACCGCGACGTGGTCATGGCCATGGCCGGCGCGCCGGTGACGATCCGCACGCTCGATCTCGGCGCCGACAAGGCCGACGCCACGGGCCTGGCGCTTGCGGCCGAACCGAATCCCGCGCTCGGCGTGCGCGGCGTGCGTT
>JAGWIC010000037.1 GCA_028866435.1 Lysobacteraceae bacterium
GGCGGCGTGGTGCTGCTCTCGCCCGGCGCGCCCAGCTTCGACCAGTTCAAGGATTACGCCGAACGCGGCCGGCATTTCGCCGAGCTGGCCGGCTTCGACGCCGCCGCCATCGCCGGCATCGCGGGGCTGGGCATCAGCGCCGGCGCGGACGCACCGCGCGAGTGAATCCCTGCCGCGCGTCGGCGCGGCGTTTCGTCAACCCTCACGCGACGTGGTCGCACGGGAGCCCTGCCATGATCCAACGCATCGACGCCGGAGCGCGCATGTCCGAGGCCAGCATTCACGCCGGCGTGGTCTATCTCGCCGGGCAGGTGGCCGAAACGGCAGACGCCGACATCGAGACGCAGACGCGCGAGGTGCTCGCCGCCATCGATGCGCTGCTGGCGCAGGCCGGCAGCGACAAGACGCGCATCCTGCGCGCGCAGATCTATCTCGCCGACATCGCCGATTTCGCCGGCATGAACCGCGCGTGGGACGCCTGGGTGGTGCCGGGCCAGGCGCCGTCGCGCGCCACGGTGGAGGCACGCCTCGCCGATCCGGCATGGAAGGTGGAGATCGTGGTGACGGCGGCGCTGGTGACCTGATCGATCCGCCGGCGTACCGCCCGGCGTGAGCCGGGCGGCAGCGTGCGGCTTACCAGATCTTCACCCGCTGCTCCGGCGCGAGGTAAAGCTTCTGGCCGGGTTTGACGTCGAAGGCCGGATACCAGGCGTCGAGGTTGCGCACGGTGAGCGCGCGGAACTGCGCGGGGGCGTGCACGTCGGTGTTGAGGCGCTGGCGCAGGGCGGCGTCGCGGATCTTCGAGCGCCAGGCCTGGCCGAAGGCGAGGAAGAAGCGCTGGTCGCCGGTGAGACCGTCGATCACCGGTGCGGGCTTGCCGCCGAGCGACTTGTGGTAGGCGAGGTAGGCGATGGTGAGGCCGGAGACGTCGGCGATGTCCTCGCCCAGGGTCTGCTCGCCGTTGACGTGCAGGCCGGGCAGTGCCTCGTACTGGTCGAACTGCTTGGCAAGCTGCGCCGTGGCAGCCTTGAAGTGCGCCTCGTCGGCGCTGGTCCACCAGTTCTCCAGCTTGCCCTGCGCGTCGAAGTCGGCGCCGGTGTTGTCGAAGCTGTGGCTGATCTCGTGGCCGATGATGGAGCCGATGGCGCCGTAGTTCGCGGCGGCGTCGGCCCGCGGGTCGAAGAACGGCGCCTGCAGGATGGCGGCGGGGAAGTTCAGCGCGTTCTGCAGCGGCAGGTTCACCGCGTTCACCGTCTGCGGCGTCATCCACCATTCGCCGCGATCCACCGGCGCGGTGAGCTTGGCCAACTGGTGTGCGTATTCGTGCTTTTCGGCGCGCAGGTGGTTGCCCAGTGCGTCGTCGGCCTTGATCTCCAGCTTGGCGTAGTCGCGCCAGTGTTCGGGGTAGCCCACGCCGACCTTCAGCGTGACGAGTTTTTCCTTGGCCTTGGCGCGCGTGGCCGGAGTCATCCAGCTCAGCGTGTCGAGGCGTTCGTCGAAGGCGGCGATCAGGTTCTTCACCAGCTGCTGCACTTCGGCCTTGGACGAGGCGGGGAAGTATTTCTTCACGTACAGCTCGCCCACGGCGTCGCCGAGGTCGGTGTTGGTGGCGCCGACCGCGCGCTTCCAGCGTGGCTGCTGCTCGGGCGTGCCTTGCAGGGTGTGGCCGTAGAAATCGAAGTGCAGATCGGCGTAGGCCTTGGGCAGCAGCGGCGCGGCGGCATCGAGCGTGTGGAAGACGAGCAGATCCTTCCACGCGTCCAGCGGCTCGCTGGCCACCAGCGCGGCGAGTCCGCTGGTGGCGCCGGGCTGCCACACGTCAATCTGCTGCTGGCCGTCGAGGCCGGCGGCCTTGAAGTAGGTGGCCCAGTCCAACCCCGGCGCCTTCTTCGCGAAATCGGCCATCGTCCACAGGTTGTTGGCCTTGTGCACGTCCTGGCTGTCGAGCAGGGTTTCCTGCGCCTTGGCGATCTTCGTCTCCAGCGCGATCACGGTGTCCGCCTTGGCTGCGGCGTCGGCGATGCCGGCTTGCTGCAGGAGCGCCACCACGTAGGGGTGGTACTTGCCGCGCGCCGCGGCCATGTGCGGGTCGGTGGAGAGGTAGTAGTCGCGGCTGGGCATGGCCAGGCCGCCCTGCAGCAGGTAGGCGATGGTGTGCGAGGGATCTTCCAGTCCCTGCGCCACGAACAGGCCGAACAGGTGCTCGGTGTGGAAGTTGGTGGCGTTGATCGGGTCTACGTCGGCGCGCAGGCGGCTGCCCAGTACGCGGGCGAGGTCGTCCTTCGAGGCGATCGCGTCGATCGCGGAGAGCTCGGGCTTGAGCGGCGCGAGGCCGTGCTTCGCGATCGCTGCCTCGTCCATGAACGCGGCGTAGTAGTCGGCGATCTTGCGTGCATTGCTGCCGGCGGCGGGGTGGCTGGCGCCGGCATGCCTGATCAGGTCGGCGGTGTGCTGCTCGGTGAGCTCGAAGATCTTCAGGAAGGTGCCGGTGCCGGAACGGTCGGCGGGGATCTTCGCGGTCTTCAGCCAGTGGCCGTTGGCGTAGTCGAAGAAGTTGTCGCCCGGCAGCACGGCGTGGTCGATGCCGGCGAGGTCGATGCCGATGGGGCGGGCGGAGGCCGGCGACGGGGCGGCGGGCGAGGCCGCCCAGGCGCTTGAGCCGCACAGGACGGCGGCGGTGAGGATCCAGCGTAGGCGTGACATGGCGTTGTCCGGGCAAAAATGGTGGCCCACGATACCTGCCCGCGCGGGATTTGTGGCTATGACCGATGGGCTAAGCGCCGGCGATGGCCGCTGTCAGCGTCGCCAGCACCGCGGTCTCGCCGACCCCGCCGACGATTTCGGCGCGGCCGACGCCACGCCACAGGATCAGCCGCAACTGGCCGGCGCTGTTCTTCTTGTCCAGCCGCATCAGCTCGAGCAACGGCGCCGCGTCCATGCCGGGGGGGATCGCCACGGGCAGGCCGAGGGCCTGCAGCAGTCGTCGCAGCCTGCGGCTGTCCGCCGGCCCGCTCATGCCCAGCCGTTCGGACAGTTGCGCGGCCAGCAGCATGCCGATCGCCACGCCCTCGCCGTGCAGCAAGCTGCGGTAATGGCCGGCGGTTTCCAGGGCGTGGCCGAAGGTGTGGCCGAGGTTGAGCAGGGCGCGTTCGCCCTGTTCGGTCTCGTCGCGCGCGACCACGCCGGCCTTGTAGCGCACCTTGCGTGCGATGGCCTCGATCACCGCCTCGCTGTCGCGTGCGGCCAGCGCGTCGGCGTGTTGTTCCAGCCAGGCGAAGAACGCCTCGTCGCCGATCGCGGCGCCCTTGACCACCTCGGCCAGGCCGGCGCGGTATTCGCGGTCGGGCAGGGTGGTCAGCGCGTCGATGTCGGCAATCACCGCACGCGGCTGGTGGAACGCGCCGGCGAGGTTCTTGCCTACCGGCAGGTTGACCCCGGTCTTGCCGCCTACCGACGAGTCGACCATCGCCAGCAGGGTGGTCGGCATCTGGATGAAGTCGATGCCCCGCATCCAGCACGCGGCGCTGAAGCCGGCGAGGTCGCCGACCACGCCGCCGCCGAGGGCGACCACGCAGGCGTCGCGGGTGGCGCCGAGCCGGCCCAGCGCTTCCAGCGCGCGGCCGACGTTGGCGAAATTCTTGTGCGCCTCGCCGTCGTCGAGCAGGAATGTCGACCATTGCAGGCCGTCCAGGCCGGCCTCGATCCGCGGCAGGTACAGCGGTGCGACGGTGCTGTTGCTGACCACCAGGGCGTGGCGGCCGCGCAGCATCGCGCGCCAGCGCCCGTGCTCGCGCAGCAGGCCGCTGCCGATCCATACCGGGTAGCTGCGCTGGCCCAGGGCGACGTCGATGGAGCGAAGGGTGTTGGCGTTCATGCGCAAGGCTGCTCCGAATGCATTGGCGCGACGGGCTGGCGCTGCCAGTGCTGGTTGATGAGGGCGATGCAGCGGGCGCAGGCGCTGGCCACGCTGCCGTGTTCCCCCGGTACCGGCAGGTCGGCGACCTGTTCGTACAGCGGTGCGCGGACCTGAGCCATCGACTGCAAGCGCTCGCGCCGGTCCACCCCGGCCAGCAGCGGGCGATGGGTGTCGCGTTCGAGCCGTTCCAGCTGCTGCTCGATCGTGGTCTGCAGCCAGACGACGTAGCCGCGCTCGCGCATCAGCCGCCGGTTGGCCGGATCGAGTATGGCGCCCGCCCCGGTCGCCAGCACCACGCCGGTGCGCCGGCTGCACTCGTCGAGCAGCGCGTTCTCGCGCTGGCGGAAGCCCGGCTCGCCCTCGATCTCGAACACGGTGCTCACGTCGACGCCGCAGTGGCGCTCGATTTCCTGGTCGAGATCGAGGAAGGACAGGCCATAATGCTCGGCAAGCCGTCGTCCGATCGAGGTTTTGCCCGCGCCGGTCGGGCCGATGATGAAAAGATTGGGCGACGGATTCATGGGCAAATGCTAACAGGGCCGATGCATGCCCGGTGGCGAGCGAGGTGGCGGTGAGCGAACGGGTCTTGCTGGCAGGCTGTGGCGACCTGGGCCTGCGGGTGGCGCAGGCGCTGCGTGCGCGCGGCGACGAGGTGTGGGCGCTGCGCCGCCGGCCGCCGCCGACTGGCGACGGCATCCACTGGCTGCGGGCCGACCTGACCGACCCGGGCAGCCTGCGCGGGCTGCCGGCGGGGCTGACCCGGCTGGTATACCTGCCGGCGCCGGACCGGCGCGAGCCGGCCGCGTACCGCGCCACGTTCGTCGACGGGCTGCGGCACCTGCTCGATGCCGTGCCGCGGGTGTCGTCGTGTCGCGTGCTGCTGGTCTCCTCCAGCGCGGTCTACGGCGAGCACGGCGGCGCGTGGGTGGACGAGGAGACGCCGCCGGCGCCGGCCGCGTTCAATGGCGCCGTCTTGCTGCAGGCCGAGCAACTGCTGGCGGCGCGGGCCGCCGGCGCGGTCGTGCTGCGGCTGGCTGGCCTGTATGGCGCCGGGCGCCTGCAGCTGGTCGAGCGCCTGCGCCTGGGCCAGGTCGCGGTACCTCGACGGGTACGGCACTGGGCCAACCGCATCCACGTCGACGACGCCGCCGGCGCCATCGTGCACCTGCTGCAGCTGGCCGACCCGCTGCCGCTGTATCTGGGCACAGACGGCACGCCGCTGCCGCTGGACCTGCTTTACGATCACCTGGCGTCGCTGATCGGTGCCCCGCCGGCGGCCGATGGCGCGGCGCCGGCCGGTGTCGGCAGCAAGCGGCTGAGCGCGCGGCGCCTGCACGACAGCGGCTTCACGCCGCGCTGGCCCGATTCGCGCGAAGGTTATGCGGCACTGCTGGGCCGCTGAACCATCGGTCGCCGTACCCGCCGGCCCCGGATCCATCCACCTCGAGGAGAACTCGCATGGCCAACCCCATCGCCCATCACCTGGTCAGCACCGGCAACGACATCGTCGGCCACCGCATCGTGCGCTCGTTCGGCATCGTGCGCGGCATCACCGTGCGCTCGCGCAGCGTGGTGGGCAACCTCGGGGCGGCCCTGCAGACCATCGTCGGCGGCAATATCTCGATCTATACGGAGTTATGCGAGAAGGCGCGCGAGGAGGCCTGCGAGCTGATGCTGCGGCATGCCGCGGCGATGGGCGCCAACGCGGTGGTCGCGATGCGCTACGACGCCAACGAGGTGGCGCAGGGGGTGACCGAGGTGCTTGCCTACGGTACCGCGGTGCAGGTGCAACCGGTGCCGTGACCGTCCGCCGCCCGATGGCGCGGCGCGGTCGCGTACCCGGGCGGCATGCCGGCACGGCGGTGCAATTTCGTCCGCCGTTCAGCCGTGGCCGAGCGCGGTGACGTGGCGCTCGTCGTCGTACTCCACGCAGCTGTCCGCCAGTGCCGGCAGGGTGGCCAGCGCATGCCGGCTGAGCCGCTCGAAATGTTGCAGGAACCGCTGCAGCGCGACGGCGTCCATCGCCAGCGGCGCGTGCCGGGCCAGCAGCTCGCGTTCCTGTTCGCCGCGCCAGCGCTGGACGATGTCCCAGCCGGGGGCCTGCAACACGATCAGCGCATCGAACTTGCGCCACAGCGGCTGGTAGCCGCGCAACTGCCGGTTGACCCAGCGCCGCCAGCTGCCATCGGCGTCTTCCTCGCGTTCGAGGGCGTTGATCGGCAGCTGCAGCGCGCCGGGCGATTGCGGGCGAATGCCCAGCGCCCAGCCCTCGACGATCACCAGTTTCGGCGGCTGCGTGATGCGCGGCCAGCGCGAGGGCGAAAAGCGCGTGTCGCGGCCCTTGTCGAAGCGGGGATGGATCACCGGCAACTTGTCCGAGGCCTGGGGCAGGCCGGCCAGGACCGACATCAGCAGCTCGATCTCATGGGTGCCGGGAACGCCGCGGCTGCGCAGCAGCGGATGGATCTTGCGCGCCAGCGCCTCGCGGTCGCGGCGGGCATAGTAGAAATCGTCCAGCGAGAGCACCACGGTCGGCCAGCCGCGGGCCAGCGCCCGCCGCTTCATGACGCGGGCGAGGGTGCTCTTGCCGCTGCCCTGCAGGCCGGACAGGCCGATGATGTAGGGGCGCCGGGCGCGCGCGATGCGGCCGGCGTAATGGTCCAGCAGATGGCCTGCCAGCGCCTCGTTCTGCAGTTCGGCGTTGGACATCATCCGCGCGGGCGCCCTGTTCCGGGAGGGGGCTCGACGCAGCGTGTTTCTTCACGCGTCATGGCGGAGCATGGCTCGGCGGGTAAACGCGGCAGGGAAGGGCGGGTTATGGCGGCCATTGCACTATCATCGGGCTGTTGCATTCTCCACATGATGGCGCGAGTTGGCCACGATTCAAAAGGAAAGTTTCAGACATCATGCTCAGTCAAGAGATCCTCGATACCTTTCTGCAACTGCTGGATCAGGCGCGGGCCAGCGGTGACCCCGAGCCCACGGCGATGAACCTGTCCACGGTCGACGCCGACGGGCGGCTGGCGTCGCGCATCGTCCTGCTCAAGGGCGTGGACGAGCGCGGGTTGCGCTTTTTCACCAACTATCAGAGCGACAAGGGCAGCCAGCTGGCGGCGCACCCGCAGGTGGCGTTGTGCCTGTACTGGAAACAGTTGCGCGGCGGGGTACAGGTGCGGGTGGAGGGGGTTGCCCGCAAGCTGCTGGCGGAGGAGTCCGACGCGTATTTCGCCAGCCGGCCTCGGTTGAGCCAGATCGGCGCCTGGGCCTCGTTGCAGTCGCAGACCCTGCCCGACCGGAATACCTTCGAACAGCGGGTGGCCCGTTACGAACAGGAGTTCGAGGGTCGCGAGGTGACGCGGCCGCCGCACTGGGGTGGCTTCCTGGTGGAGCCGGACATGCTGGAATTCTGGTACGGCGCCGAGTTCCGCCTGCATGAACGCGTGCGCTGGAGCCGTCACGGCCAGACCTGGACGCACCGGATGCTGTACCCGTGAGCGGCAAGCCGCCGGCGGCATGGCCCGTCGGGCCTTGAGAACGATGCCCGACGCCTACCCGCAACGCATCGTCTGCCTCACCGAGGAGCCCACCGAGGTGCTGTACGCGCTGGGCGAGGAGCGCCGCATCGTGGGGATCTCCGGCTTCACCGTGCGTCCGCCCCGGGCGCGCAAGGAAAAGCCGAAGGTCTCCGCGTTCACCAGCGCCAAGGTGGGCGAGATCCTGAAACTCGAGCCGGACCTGGCGATCGGTTTTTCCGACATGCAGGCCGACATCGCGCGCGAGCTGATCAAGTCCGGCGTCGAGGTGTGGATCAGCAACCATCGCAGCGTCGACGGCATCCTGTCCTACATCCGCCGCCTCGGCGCGATGGTGGGCGCCAACGAACAGGCCGAGGCCTACGCCCGGCGCGCCGAGCGGCACATCGCCCAGGTCCGGGCGCAGGCGGCGCAGCTGCCGCGGCGGCCGAAGGTGTATTTCGAGGAATGGGACGAGCCGATCATCAGCGGCATACGCTGGGTCGCGGAAATCATCGGCCTCGCCGGTGGCGAGGACTGCTTTCCCGAGCTGGCGCGCGAGCCGCTGGCGAAGCAGCGCATCATGGCCGATGGCGACGAAGTGGTCCGGCGGGCGCCGGACATCATTCTCGGCTCATGGTGCGGCAAGCGCTTCCGGCCGGAGAAGGTGGCGGCGCGGCCGGGCTGGGACACGATACCGGCGGTACGCCACGGCGACCTCTACGAGATCAAGTCGCCGATGATCCTGCAGCCGGGCCCGGCCGCCGTTTTCGACGGTCTCGACGCGATCCATCGAATCATCGCCGAGTGGGCGCGGCGCGAGTAGCGCACCCTGTGCGCGAAGAGTTGCAGTCAGCCGCCCAGCGCCAGGCGCGCACCGAGATCCAGCAACGGGGCGGCGATCAGCAGGCGCGCCAGCATCAGCGCCAGCAGCAGCGCCATCGGTGCGAAGTCGATCTGGCCGGCGACCAGCTTGCCGTCGAGCGGGCGCAGCAGCGGGCTGACGATGCTGCCGACCAGGCGCAGCAGCGGTTGTCGCCGGTCCACCGCGAACATGCTCAACAGCGACCAGCCGAAAATCAGCACGATATAGAACAACAAGGTGAAATCCAGCAGTTCGGCCAGCGACCACAACAGCAGGCCGGACGGCGACGGCATGGCGCCGAGCAATGCAAACAGCAGCAGGCGTTTCAGCAGCATGGCCAGCCAGGCCAGCAGCACGCCCGCCAGGTTGATGCGCCGCCAATTCGGCAGCACCCGCCGGATCGGCGCCAGCACCGGGTTGGTGTAGCGGTAGACGAACTGGCTCAGCGGGTTGTTGAAATCCGCGCGGCAGGCCTCGGCCATCACCCGCACGAGGAACAGCGTGACCACCCCGTCGAACGCCAGCTCGATCAGCATCGACAGCGCATTGAGAACGTAGCTCACGGCAGTTTGTCCAGTTCGGCGGCGAGCTCGGCGCCGCGTCGGGTGGCCGCGGCGACGGCGCGGGCCACCACCCGCGGCCATTGGTCGGCGCCGAAGCTTTCCAGCGCGGCCTGGGTGGTGCCGTTGGGCGAGGTGACACGCTGGCGCAGCAGCGCCGGGTCTTCGCCACCCTCGGTCAGCATGCGGCCGGCGCCGAAGCAGGTCTGCGCGGCGAGGGCGCGGGCGGTGTCGCGCGGCAGCCCCTGGGCCACCGCCGCGTCCTCCAGGGCTTCGACCAGGGCGAAGAAATACGCCGGCGCGGAGCCGGAGATCGCGGTGACGGTATCCATCAGGGCCTCGTCCTCGATCCAGCGGGTCATTCCCGCCGCGTCGAGGATGTGCTGCGCCTGCGCCCGCTGCGCCGGGCTGACCCGGCTGTTGGCGCACAGGCCGGTGGCGCCGGCACCGATCAGCGCGGGGGTATTGGGCATGCAGCGGACGATGGGCAGGCCGTTGCCGAACCAGCGCTCCAGTTGATCGAGCCGGACGCCGGCGGCGATCGAGATCAGCAGCGGGCGATGGCGCTGCAGCGGTTCGCGCAGGTCGGCCTGGATCGCCGGCATGACTTGCGGCTTGACCGCCAGCACGATCACCTCGGCAGCGGCGGCGGCCAGTCGGTTCTCGGCGTAGCAGGCCACGCCGAATTCCCGGCCCAGCGCCTGGCGGGCCTCGGCCGAGGGCTCGGCCACGCTGATGGTGGCCGGCGCGATGCCGGTCTTCAGCAGGCCGCCGATCAGGCTGCGCGCCATGTTGCCGCCGCCGATGAAGGCAAGTCGTGTCATGCGGAACTCCTCGATGATGCAGACCGCATACCTTACTGGAGCCGGCCGGCGCGCGCAGGTCTTTTGCGGCGCGCCGGGCCACTCCAGGCGCGGCCGTCATGGCGCCGGGCTGGCCGGGCGGCGATCGATCCGGGCATTTCCCCACGAACTCGCAAACCGGCTCGACAGTTTGCGCATCGAGCCTGGGCGAGGACTGGCCGCGCGGCCCGTTGCGCGAGTAGTATCGACCGGGCTACAGGGGCTTTGCGACCGTTGCTCCGGCGGGTTTCACGGCGACGGCACCCGGCGCGTCGGCGCTGCCGCCGGGCCGGGACGCCGCATGCCCCGATGTGGCACCCGAATTCATGCCACCCAGACAAACGGTTGAGGGGAACGACAGATGGACATTGCCGAACTGCTTGCCTTCTCGGTAAAGAACAAGGCGTCAGACTTGCACTTGTCTGCCGGGCTGCCGCCGATGATTCGCGTTGACGGCGACGTGCGCCGCATCAACATTCCCGCGCTGGAGCACAAGCAGGTGCATTCGCTGATCTACGACATCATGTCGGACAAGCAGCGGCGCGACTACGAGGAGTTCTACGAAACCGACTTCTCGTTCGAGATCCCCGGCCTGGCGCGTTTCCGCGTCAATGCGTTCAACCAGAATCGCGGCGCGGGCGCGGTGTTCCGCACCATTCCGTCGGAAGTGCTGACGCTGGAGGACCTGGCCTGTCCGCGCATTTTCAAGGAGCTGATCGAACAGCCGCAGGGGCTGATCCTGGTCACCGGCCCGACCGGTTCGGGCAAGTCGACCACGCTGGCGGCGATGGTCGACCACATCAACAAGAACGAATACGGTCACATGCTGACGATCGAGGACCCGATCGAGTTCGTGCACACCTCGCAGAAATGCCTGGTCAACCAGCGCGAAGTGCATCGCGACACGCTGGGTTTCAACGAGGCGCTGCGTTCGGCGTTGCGCGAGGATCCCGACTTCATCCTGGTCGGCGAGCTGCGCGACCTGGAGACGATCCGGCTGGCGCTGACCGCCGCGGAAACCGGTCACCTGGTGTTCGCCACCGTGCACACCAGTTCGGCGGCCAAGACCATCGACCGCATCATCGACGTGTTTCCCGCCGGCGAAAAGCCGATGGTCCGTTCGATGCTCTCCGAGTCGCTGCGCGCGGTGGTTTCGCAGTCGCTGCTGAAGAAGGTCGGCGGCGGGCGCATCGCCGCGCACGAGATCATGGTCGGCATCCCGGCGATCCGCAACCTGATCCGCGAGGACAAGGTTGCGCAGATGTATTCGTCGATCCAGACCGGTCAGCAGTTCGGCATGCAGACGCTGGATCAATGCCTGCAGGATCTGGTCAAGCGCGGCCTGGTCACCCGCCAGGAGGCCTCGACCTATGCCAAGAACAAGGACGGCTTCAGGTGAAGCGGGGACTCGGGATTGGCGAGAGCCAAAGCCCGGTTCCCGATGGTTTTTTTCGAATCCCGAATCCCTGAGGTAAAGCCATGAGTGATTTCGATTTCACTTCGTTCCTGAAGCTGATGGTGCACAAGAAGGCTTCGGATCTCTTCATCACCGCCGGGGTGCCGCCGTCGATGAAGGTGCAGGGCCGGATCGTGCCGATCACGCAGAGCCCGCTCAGCGTGCAGCAGGCGCGCGACATGGTGCTCAACGTGATGACGCCGGCGCAGCGCGAGGAGTTCGAGAAGACCCACGAGTGCCAGTTTGCGATCTCCGCGCAGGGTGTCGGTCGCTTTCGCGTGTCCTGCTTCTACCAGCGCAATTGCGTCGGCATGGTGCTGCGCCGGATCGAGTCGAAGATCCCCACGACGGAGGAGCTGAACCTGCCGCCGGTGATCAAGCAGCTGGCGATGACCAAGCGCGGCATCATCGTTTTCGTCGGCGCCACCGGCTCGGGCAAGTCCACTTCGCTGGCGGCGATGATCGGTTATCGCAACCAGAATTCCACCGGCCACATCATCACGATCGAGGACCCGATCGAATACGTGCACAAGCACGAGGGCTGCATCATCACCCAGCGCGAGGTCGGCATCGACACCGACAGCTGGGACAACGCGCTGAAGAACACGCTGCGGCAGGCGCCCGACGTGATCATGATCGGCGAGGTGCGCACGCGCGAGGGCATGGATCACGCGATCGCCTTCGCCGAGACGGGCCACCTGGTGCTGTGCACCCTGCATGCCAACAACGCCAACCAGGCGATGGACCGCATCCTGCACTTCTTCCCCGAGGATCGACGGCAGCAATTGCTGATGGATCTTTCGCTCAACCTCAAGGGCATCGTGGCGCAGATGCTGATACCCACGCCGGACGGCAAGGCGCGCCGGGTGGCGGTGGAGGTGCTGCTGGGTACGCCGCTGGCGCAGGACTACATCCGCCAGGGCGAGATCCACAAGCTGAAGGAGCTGATGAAGGAATCCACCCTGCTCGGCATGAAGACCTTCGACCAGGCGCTGGTCGAGCTCTACCACGCGGGCGAGATCAGCTACGAGGACGCCTTGCGCTACGCCGACAGCGCCAACGAGGTACGGCTGCGGATCAAGCTGGCCCAGGGCGGCGACGCGCATACGCTGTCGCAGGGCCTGGATGGGGTGGAGCTGGAAGAGACCGCCACGTCGAGGAACCTGGGCGGCGGCGGCCTGATGAACCGATGAGGTCGTGCGGCGCGCAATCGCGCGGTTGAGCCAGGCGCGTGGGATGTGATGACGAGAGGGAGCCCGCGGGCTCCCTCTCGTCGCATTGCGACTTACTTCAACACGGTCTGGCTGGTGATCACCATGCCGCTGTCGTCGACGTGCATCTCGGCATCGATGCTGTCGATGCGCTTCGCCTCCGCTTTCATGGCCTCGAACTGCGCCTTGGAACGCGCGGCGTTCGCGGCCAGTTCGGCGGCCGAGGTAGCGTCGCCGTCGGTACCGTCCAGCGTCGGCTGGTCGCTCTTGCCGATCGTCGCGGCGGCCGAGGAGAGGGTATCGACCTTCTGCTCCATCAGCTGCAACCACTGCAGGTACATCGCCCCGCTCAGGTGCATGCGGGTCATCTGTCCGGCATCGCCGGCGGGATCCTTCAGGGTCGCGGCCAGCTTGGCATCCTCGCCGGCACCGATGCCCAGGGCCAGCGCGTTGTTGCCCATCGCGATCCAGCTGGGCTGTCCCAGCACCGCCGTCATCTCGCTGGGCAGGGGCTGGGGGCGGTCGTCGGGGGCGAGCTTCAGGTGCGCCAGCGCCGGCACCATCATCTGCCCCATGGCGAGCAGTGCCGTGGGGTTGCTGCTGCCGACCAGCAGCCGGCCGGTGAACGAGGGCACGCTGGAGTTGGGCTTGCTCGTGATCGAGTCGAGCGCGATGCGCAGCCCGAGCATGTCGCCGAAGGGCGGGATGGCGGCCTTGAGCATCGCCGGGCCGAGCTGGGCAAAGCTTGCATTGAGGTCGGTCAGCGACGGGCAGCTGAACGGCTTGGCGGCGACCGCATCGGCCTGGGCGGCCCAGAACGTGCGCAGGTTCGACACCGGCACGGCCAGGCTCAGGTCGAGCGGGGCGGTGCCCGCCGCGCCCAGGCCCGGCAGCGCCACCTTCAGGCCGGCGAACGCCTTGCTGATGTCGGCGGCCAGGGACACGTCGACCCGCAGGTCCTGGTGCCTGGCATCGAGCTGGGTATAGCCGAAACTGATGTTCGGCACGCGTGCGGCAATGCGCGCGGCATCGGTGGCGCAGCTCGGCGAGGTCTGCAGCTGGTTGGCGACCGGTTCGCCGGTCTTGGCCGAGACCGCTTCGGCGCGCGCCTTGAGGATCGCGGCGATCAGCGGGTCCTTGCCGCCCATGGCCAGCGGCAGCGCACGGGTGAGGTCCAGCTCGCCGACCAGCCAGGACCGGTAGCCCTTGGCCTTGGCCAGATCGTCGAGGCTGCCGTCGTCCTGCATGCTTTTCCGCGGCCGATCGAGGCCCAGCGCCTCGCGCAGCAAGCCGACCGGCGCGTCGGCCGGCAGCAGCGCGGCCACCGCCTGCTTGTTCACGGTCGCCAGGATCAGCTGGGTGCCGGAGGCGACGAATACGTGTCTGCGGTAGCTCTGCTTGCCCACGCTGGCGACGTCGAGCTTCTTGCCGTAGGCGGTTTCCAGCCGGCCGACGAAGCCATTGAACGCGACCGGATCGCTGAGTTCGAAACGGGCCACCGGCGCGAGGCCCAGGCCGTAGAAGGCGGAGTAGCCCTTGAGGTTCAGACCGGCGGACTGGGCGAAACCCTCGACCGTCTTGCCGTTGAACTCGGCGCGCAGCGCACGGATCAGGCGGGCGCCGTCGGGATCCTTGGCGGCCAGGCGGTCGGCGGCGGCGTCCATCTGGCTCAACTGCGCCGGCAGCTGGGCGTCGGCCTGGGCCAGCAGCGCGGCGCGCGTGCTGCCATCCATGATCTTGAGGTTGGCCACTACGTAGGGGGTGTCCGCGGGTACGAACGCCAGCGGAGCATCCTTGTCCTTGTGCGCGCAGGCGGCCAGCATGAGGCCGGCCAGGCCCAGCGCGATAAAGCGCGTCGTCGATCGCATCGATGATCCCCGTCAATTGGTGAATGGTGCGCGGTGCATTATGCCCGCTTGGGCCGCATCGCGCCGAGACGGGCGGCAGGCCGCCCGTTGCCCGGCGCGGCTCAGCGGGCGAGCAACTCGTTCAAGACCGCCATACGGATGAAAACGCCGTTGCCCACCTGTTCGAGGATGCGCGATTGCGCGCCATCGGCCACTTCCGGCGCGATCTCGATGCCGCGGTTGATCGGGCCCGGGTGCATCACCAGGCAGCCGGGCGCGGCCAGCGCGAGACGGCGCTGGTCGAGGCCGTAGTGGGTGAAATAGGCCGCCTCGTCCGGCAGTTCGATCGAGGCCATGCGCTCTTTCTGCAGCCGCAGCATGATGACCGCATCGGCACCGTCGATGGCCTGGTCGAAACGATCGTAGCGCCGGCCCTGCGGGACTTCCTCGATGCCCGGCATGAGCTCCTGCGGGCCGCACAGCCTGATTTCCTTCACGCCCAGCGTGGCCAGTGCGGTGATGTCCGAGCGCGCCACCCGCGAATGCTTGATGTCGCCGCAGATCACCACGCGGAGGTTCTCGAAATCGGGGCGGTGCTGGCGGATCGTCAATGCGTCCAGCAGGCCCTGCGTGGGGTGGGCGCGATTGCCGTCGCCGGCGTTGATCACCGATACGCCGCTCATCGCGTGGCGCACCAGCTCCTCGGGCGTGCCCGATTCCTTGTGCCGCACGATGATCGCATCCAGGTGCATCGCTTCGAGCGTGTGCAGGGTGTCGAACAACTCCTCGCCTTTGCTGGTGGAGGACAGGCCGATGTCGAAATTGACCACGTCCGCGCCCAGCCTGCGCGCGGCCAGCTCGAACGAGGTCCGGGTGCGGGTCGACGGTTCGAAGAACAGGTTCAGCACCGTGCGCCCGGCCAGCACGTCCAGCTTGCGGGTGCCGTGGGCGCAGGCGTCGCGCAGCGACTCGGCGCGATCGAGCAGGCGCTCGATGGTTTCGCGCGGCAGGTTTTCCAGGGTGGTCAGGTGGCGCAGGCGAGGACTCATGGCGGCGGCTCTGGGGTAAGGGGTGGAACGGTCAGTGGTCGGGGGTGATCGCCGTGGCCGCGCCGTCGCCGGCGAGCCAGCGCTCGAGAATGACCGCCGCGGCTTCGGCATCGATGCCGGCGGCATCGCGGCGACGCTTCAGCCCGGCGGCGCGGGCGGCGGCAAAGCGCTGCACCGCCTCCTGCGAACTGTGCCGCTCATCGATGAAAACCACCGGCAGCTCGTAGCGCTGGGCCAGTTGCGTGGCAAAGCGGCGTGCCCGCCGGCTGGCCGCCTGCTCGCCGCCGGCAAGGGTCAGCGGCAGGCCGACCACCAGGGTTTCGGGCCGCCACTCCTGGCGAAGCGCATCGAGGCGGGTCCAGTCGGTGGTCTCGTCGTGCATCGGCAGCACGGCCAGGGCGCGGGCGCGGGCGGTGAAGCTGTTGCCGATGGCTACGCCGGTCAAGCGCGCGCCGACGTCGAAGCCGAATACACAGCTCATGCGTGGCCCGCATAGCCGGACAGCTGGCGCGGGTCGACGCCAACCAGCCCGGCCGCGGCGCTCCAGCGCTCCTCCAGCGGCGTATCGAACACCACCCGCCCGCAGGCTTCGGCGGTGAGCCAGGCGTTGGACATCAGCTCCTGTTCCAACTGGCCGGCATCCCAGCCCGCGTAGCCCAGCACCATGATCGCCTGGCGCGGGCCCTCGCCGGCGGCCATCGCCACCAGGATGTCGCGGGAGGTGGTCACCGACCAGTCGTGGTTGATGCGGTAGCTGGACTCCCAGTCGCCCATCTCGCGATGCAGCACGAAGCCTCGCTCCTGCTGCACCGGGCCGCCGATCAGCACCGGTGCGTCGGCCAGTTCGCTGTCCACGCAGTCCAGCTTCATTTGCGCCAGCACGTCGCCGAAGCGGTATTCGGACAGCTGGTTCACCAGCAGGCCCACGGCGCCGTCCTCGTCGTGCTGGCACAGCAGCGCGACGCCACGGCAGAACGGCGGATCGGCCAGGCCGGGCATGGCGATCAGGAAATGTCCGGTAAGGGTGGTGGGTTGCATGACGGCCATGCCCGCATTGTATGCGCAGTGCGCCGGCCGCGCTGCGTCAGCGCGTCTGCAGCACGTTGTCGGGCTGGAACTGCCAGGTACGGGTGATGTTCAGTTCGTCGATCCGCTCGCCGGTGCGCGGCGCCGGCGGGAATGGCGCGGCCAGGCGCACGATCCGCTCGGCGGCGGAATCGAGGATCTGGTGGCCCGAGCTCTGGATGACGTCGATGCTCTTGATGCTTCCGTCCAGGTTGAGCACCACGGTCAACAGCACGTTGCCATGCAGGCCGAGACGGCGGGCCTCTTCCGGGTAGTTCAGGTTGCCGATGCGTTCGACCCGGTCCGACCAGCCGCGCATGTAGGCGGCGTAGGCGTATTGACGCGTGCTGGCGGTGAGGTACTTGACCTTGGGCCGCTTGGCGTACTCCACCTGCTTCCTGCGCAGCTCGGCCGCGAGCTGGGCGATCGCCTGCTCGCGGCGCAGCTCCGCCGCGTTCGGCGTTGCCGCGTGCGGGGTCACCGCGGTCTGGGCGGTATCGCTGGTGACCTGGAACGGGCTGGCGCCCGTGGTGGTGACCATCCGGGTCGGGGTGGCGAGGCGTGGCGCGGGCGTGGAATCCCGCACCGGCTGCGGGGCGATGCCGGGGTCGGGCCTGGGCAGCGCGCCGGAGAACATCTCCGAGGGGCGTGCAGCACGGTTGCTCTGGCCGCCGCCGCGATTGTTGGCCTGGGCCAGGAAATCGGCCTTGTCCGGTGCCTCCCGGTTCGCCACGTTGACCAGGGTGACGTCCAGCGTGGGCAGGCTGGGCCTGGGTTTGACGAAATGGAAGGTGATGCCGAGCAGGAGTATGCCGTGCAGCAGCAGCGAAAACAGCAGCGTGGCCCCGATCGGATCGGGTCTGGCAGTGGCGGTTGCGGTGGCACTCACGCAGTACGGTTTCCGGTGGCTTGCCGCTCGATGACGTCGAACAGTCGGCCGGCAATATTAAGCCCGAACTGGGCGTCCAGTTCACGCACGCAGGTCGGGGATGTGATGTTGATCTCGGTCAGGTAGTCGCCGATCACGTCCAGGCCGACGAACAGCAGTCCGCGGCGACGCAGTTCGGGTGCGACCTGGGCCGCGATCCAGCGGTCGCGCTCCGACAGCGGTATGCCCACGCCCCGGCCACCCGCGGCGAGGTTGCCGCGGAATTCGTCGCCCTGGGGGATGCGTGCCAGCGCGTAGGGCACCGGTTCGCCGTCGACGACGAGGATGCGCTTGTCGCCCGCGCTGATCTCGGCGATGTATTTCTGGGCGACGACCAACTGCCGGCCGACGCCGTGGGCATCGCCGCCGAGCAGGGTTTCGAGCATCGAATTGAGGTTGCTGTCGCCGGCCTTGACCCGGAAGATGCCGCGCCCGCCCATGCCGTCGAGGGGTTTCAGCACGACTTCGCCATGTTCGGCGGTGAACCGGCGCAGCTCGCCGGCGTCCCTCGATACCAGGGTGGGCGCGATGCACTGCGGAAAGGCCAGCGCGAACAGCTTCTCGTTGCAGTCGCGCAGTGCGCGGGGATCGTTGAGCACCCTGACGCCGTCACGTTGCGCCGCTTCGAGCACCATCGTGTCGTACACGAACTGCTGGTCGACCGGCGGGTCCTTGCGCATCAATACGAGATCCAGCTCGCGCAGCGGTCGCCATTGCGCCTGGCCGAGGGTGAACCAGTCGCCAGGATCGTCGCGCACCTGCAGGGGAGCGATCCGCGCCCAGGGCGTGCCGTCACGAAGGGCGAGGTCGCCCTGCTCGAGGTAGTGCAGCGCATGGCCGCGACGCTGTGCCTCGAGCAGCAGCGCCAGCGTGGTGTCCTTGGCGACCTTGATGGCGCCGATGGGGTCCATCAGTACGCCGACCGAGAGGGTCATGGGGGTTCTCCGGGGAGGGAAGTGGATGGCTGCGATGGTAGCGGCAAGCGCGGGCTGGCGGGCCGCCGCGTGGGGAAGGTGTCGTCGATCCGGGGACGGCTGACGATCCGCCCGCTGTTGTCGACGAGCCGATGATGCCAAGATGCGCCGGTTTGCGGACAAGCCGGGCAGCGGCGCGGATTACTGCTTGACAGTCTCGGCGGGCAGGCGGTACACATCTGCGATCAGGATGTGCCGTCGTTTAGCGGGCAGGGGAGCGCCCGGTTCCCGATAGTTTCCACGTGCGTACCATGAGGCATGGCTATTGCGTGCCCCGGTGATTATCCTGAGCCCGTGGAGGGCCGCAGGGGGAGTGAGTGAATTTGAACGTGAGTGCTATCGACTTGGTTGGTCTGAAGGTCATGGTGATCGATGACTCCAAGACCATCCGCCGCACGGCGGAGACCCTGCTGAAAAAAGAGGGCTGTGAGGTCTTGACGGCGGTGGACGGGTTCGAGGCGCTGGCCAAGATCTCCGATCAGAAGCCGGCGATCATCTTCGTTGACATCATGATGCCGCGCCTGGACGGCTACCAGACCTGCGCGCTGATCAAGAACAACCCCCAGTTCAGGGCGACGCCGGTGATCATGCTCAGCTCGAAGGACGGGCTGTTCGACAAGGCGCGCGGACGCATCGTGGGCGCCGAGCAATACCTGACCAAGCCGTTTACGCGGGACGAGCTGCTTGGCGCCATTCATCGTCATGTCAGCTCGACGACAGGCCACTGAACTACAGATCTTCAAGGGGGGGGAGCGGTGGCCAATATCTTCATCGTCGATGATTCCCCGACGGATGTTCGGGTTTTCACCACGTTGCTCGAGCGCGCGGGGCATCAGGTCGTGGCCGTCAGTTCGGCGGAGGAGGGCATCGAACGGGTGCGCCGCGAGCAGCCGGACCTGGTCATCATGGACGTGATCATGCCCGGCATGAACGGCTTCCAGGCGACCCGGACGCTGACCCGCGACCCCGCCACCTCGGCCATTCCGGTGGTGATGATCACCACCAAGTCGATGGAGACGGACCGGGTCTGGGGCATGCGCCAGGGTGCCCGGGCCTTCATCACCAAGCCGGTGAACGAAAACGAGCTGCTGGCCTGCATCAACGACCTGCTGTCGAGCGAGAAATGAACCAGCCCGCGAACCGAAACCCATTCGAAATCCTGGCCCGTTACGAGCGCCTTTCGCTCGCGCATGCCTCGGATACGCAGGACAAGCTCGAAGCGCCGGGGCTGTGGCGCGGCATCGGTTTTCGCGTCGGGCCGCGCCTGCTGGTCAGCGGCATCGACGAGATCAACGAACTGCTGGCGGTGCCCGTGCTCACCCCCGTGCCGGGGACCCGGCCCTGGCTGTTGGGGGTCGCCAACGTGCGCGGCAACCTGGTGCCGGTCATCGACTTTGGCCGCTATCTGTTCGGTGAGCGGACCCAGCACTCGGACCGCACCCGGCTGCTGGTCGTCCGCCAGGCCGGCGGCAGCGTGGCGTTGCTGGTGGACGAGGTGCTCGGCCAGCGTACGGTGGACGAACAGCAGCGCAAGCAGGCGGAGCAGGAGGACGATCCACGCCTTGCCCGTTTCGTCGACAGCCGGGTCGGCGAGCAGCGATTGGCAATTTTCAGCATGAACCGGCTGGTGCGCGCACCGGATTTCCGGCAGGCCGCAGCCTGACTCCAGGTCGGATTGCCGTCGTGTGAAGGGCCGGCGCCCGGTTGGGAGGGGCCGGAAAATCGGGGCAACCAGCCCTCGGCCAGTATCCGCATTCGTCAGATGGCAGCGGAGCGGGTCACGAATTTGTTAGACGGATGAGGTGAACATGAGCACTACAGGGGGCGTCAGCCGGGAACGCGGGTATACCGCACTCATTGTCCTGCTGCTGGTCGCGATCGCTTTTGCGGCGCTGGACTTCTTCATGCTCAACCAGAAGAACGGCGAGGATCGCCAGGCGATCGCGCTGACCACGCAAATTCAGGTGCTTTCGCAGCAGACGGCGAAATTCGCGCTCGAATCCGCCGATGGCAACGTCGACTCGTTCAGGGAGCTCGAAAGCACCCGCAACGCCATCGACTCGGCGGTCCAGCGCCTGAACCTGGGTGACGCCAAGAGCGGCATGCAGCCCTATGCGGACAGGAACAATTCACCGGTCGGCAGCGCGGTCGGCGCGCTGGACGCGTCCTGGAAGAAGCTCGACGCGGATATCGGCAAGATCCTGTCGAACAAGGCGGTGGTGCTCGACTCCGGCCAGCGCGCCGCGACACTGTCCAAGCAGATCCCCCTGCTGAATTCCAGCATGGAGCAGGTCGTCAACATCCTGCAGCAGCGCAATGGCAGTGCCGGGCAGATGCTGGGCACCTCGCGCCAGATGCTCTCCGCCGACCGCATCATCCGCCGCGTGCAGGAAATCCTGCAGGGTGGCGACGACGCCCAGTCGGCCGCCGCCGGCCTGTCGCGCGACGCCCAGCTGTACGGCAACGTGTTGAAAGGCCTGATCGAGGGCAGCCCCGACAGCGGTGTCAAGCCTGTCGGCGATGCCAACGCACGCAAGATCCTCACCGACATGGATACGAGCTGGAACACGCTGGCCGATCCGGTGGCCAAGCTGGTTGCCGCGGCGAGCAACATCGTCGACGTGAAGCATGCCGGCAACCAGGCTTCGCTGGATTCGCAGACGGTGTTGCTGCGTGCGAACGACCTGTCCGAGCAGATCGGCAAGCTGCCGCTGCGCCGGCTGTTCCCGAATGTGTGGTGGGGGCTGATCGGCGCCATCGCGGCGGTGGCGTTCGCGCTGTTGCTCGTCATCACCCTGGTCGGCGATCAGCGCCGCCGGTTCGCCAGCAGTACCGAACTCAACCAGCGCAACCAGGAGGCGATCATGCGCCTGCTGGACGAAATGGGTTCGCTCGCCGAAGGCGACCTCACGGTCAAGACCACCGTGTCCGAGGACATCACCGGCGCGATCGCGGACTCGGTGAACTACGCCATCGACGAGCTGCGCACCCTGGTCACCACCATCAACGAGACCTCCGAACAGGTGTCGTCCTCGGCGCAGGAGACGCAGACCACGGCGCGCCACCTGGCCAACGCGGCCGAACAGCAGGCGCAGCAGATCAGTTCGGCCACGTCCGCGATCAACCAGATCGTGAACTCGATGGATATCGTGTCGAAGGATTCCGCCGAGTCGGCCGACGTGGCGGAGCGATCGGTGAAGATCGCCTCGCACGGCGCCGAGGTGGTGCGCGAGACGATCTCCGGCATGGACTCGATCCGCGACCAGATCCAGGAGACTTCCAAGCGCATCAAGCGGCTGGGCGAATCCTCGCAGGAGATCGGCTCGATCGTCGAGCTGATCAACGACATCGCGGAACAGACCAACATCCTGGCGTTGAACGCGGCGATCCAGGCGGCATCGGCGGGCGAGGCGGGACGCGGTTTCGCGGTGGTGGCGGACGAAGTGCAGCGACTGGCGGAACGGTCGACCAGCGCGACCAAGCGCATCGAGACGCTGGTGCAGACCATTCAGTCCGATACCAACGAAGCGGTCAACTCGATGGAGCAGACCACCGCCGAGGTGGTTGCCGGTGCGCGACTGGCCGAGGATGCGGGCAGCGCGCTGGGCGACATCGAGCGCGTTTCGCACGATCTGTCCGCGCTGATTCAGAACATCTCGACCGCGGCGCGGGAGCAGTCATCGGCGGCGACGGAGGTGTCGCATTCGATGAATGCCATTCAGGAAATTACTTCGCAGACCTCGCAAGGTGCAAGCCAGACCGCCGACTCGATCGGTACGCTGGCGCAATTGGCGAGCGACCTGCGGCGCTCGGTGGCGCATTTCAAGTTGCCGGGCTGAGATCGGTCGGGTTGGATGCATTCAACCCGTTCGAGCACATGGGAATTCGCATTTTGACGGGGGGCAGTCTCGCCGGTTGCAGGATGCTTGCATTGTGCAGTCGCTGAGAGAGGCGCATGAGACTTCAAGACCACATCGATTTCACTACGCTGCAGTGGGTCAAGCCGGAGCTGGACGACACCTTGTCGATCGCCCGCGAGGCACTGGAGTCCTACGTCGACAATCCGGGTCGACCCGACGCCATGCGCTCCTGCGCCAACCACCTGCATCAGGTGCAGGGCACCTTGCGCATGGTCGAGCTGTACGGCGCGGCCATGGTCACGGCGGAGATGGAGGCGCTGGCCATCGCGCTGCTCGAGGGCCAGGTCAGCCAACGCGAGGAGGCTTATGCGGCCCTGATGCGTGGCCTGATGCAACTGCCCGACTATCTCGAGCGCTTGTCCAGCGGCCATCGCGACGTCCCGGTGGTGCTGCTTCCGCTGCTGAACGACCTGCGCGCCTGTCGCGGGCACAAGCCGCTGACCGAAGCGGCCATGTTTCATCCCAACCTCGACGCGTTCCTGCCGGAGCAGGCGCCGGCGGCCATCAGCGAGGCTTACGCCGAGGCGCATCACGGCGAGCTGGCCGACCTGCGGCTGCGCTTTCAGCATCAGTTGCTGGCCTGGTTCCGCGGTCAGGATGCCGCGCAGCAGCTGCTCGCCATGCGCAAGACCCTGATGGCGATCACCGCGCGCTGCTACCACGTGCATGGCCGTCGGCTGTGGTGGATCGCCGCCGGCGTCCTCGAAGGGCTGGAGCAGGGCGCGCTGAAAGGCCACACCACGGAAGTGCGCCAATTGATCGGCAAGGTGGACCGCAATATCCGCCTGCTGATCGAGCATGGCGAGAACAGCCTGCTCGCGGGCGATGCCGATGAAGTGGCCTGCCAGTTGCTGTACATCGTGGCGCAGGCCCGGCAACGCAGTCCGCATATGGAACTGTTGCGCAGCACCTATGCGCTGGACGCGCTGCTGCCGAAGGAGGGCGAACTCGAACATGCCCGCGGCTCCATGGCCGGCCACAACCGCGCCTTGCTCGATTCCGTATCGCGTGCGCTGAAGGACGACTTGCTGCGGGTCAAGGAGGCGCTCGACCTGTTCCTGCGCCAGCAGGACGGCGATCCGGCCCAGCTGGCGACGCAGGGCGAGGTGCTCGAGCGGGTGGGCGATACCCTGGGCATGCTGGCGCTGGCGGTGCCGCGCCGCGTGGTCGCCGAACAGCGGCGCGTCCTGGATGACATTGCCCACCGCATGCGGCCGGCGGATGAGGAAACCCTGCTCGACGTGGCCGGCGCGCTGCTCTACGTGGAGGCCTCGCTGGACGACCACATCGAGAGCCTGGGTTCGGAGGAGTCCGATTCCACCGACGACGCCATGCACGGCCTTCCCCGCAGCGAGGCGCTGGGCGTCGTCGCGACGCTGATGCAGGAGGCCATCCGCAACACCGGCGCCGTCAAGGACGCGATCGTCGCCTTCGTCGAGTCCGGCTGGCAGCACGAACAACTGGCGGGTGCACCGGGTCTCATGGACGAGGTCGCCGGCGCCATGCGCATGTTGTCCTCGCCACGTCCGGCGGAACTGGCCGTTGGGATCAGCCGCTTCGTCGACTATGAGCTGCTGCAGGACAGGCGCGTGCCCAGCGGCGCGCAGATGGATCACCTGGCGGACGCGCTGGCGGCACTCGAATACTATCTGGAGGCCGCACGGGAGCACCGCGGTGGCCTGGATCATATCCTCGATGTGGCCGAGCACAGCCTCGGCATGCTCGGCTACTGGCCGGTCCCGGCGATGCGGGAGGCTGCAGTTGCCGCACCCGCCGCCGCGGAGGAGCCGGCCGCCGCCCGTGCCGTCGATGGCGAGCAGCACCCGGAGCTCTCGGAATCGGTCAGCCTGCTGCCGGGGACGGATTTGAGCGCCCTCTTCCAGGGCGAGGAGCATGGGCACGAGCCGCCGCCGCACAATCTCGACGGCCTGCGTCTGGTCCAGACCGAGGGGATGCAGCCTGCCGAGGCGGACGCCACGGCAACCGGCGACAACGGCGACTGGGTCGAGATCGAGGAAGAAATTCTCGAGCAGGTCCCGGTGCCGGATGCGCTGGCAGCCAATGCCCGCTTCAACGCCGACGCCGAAGGCATCGATGACGATATCCGGGAGATCTTTCTCGAGGAAATGCAGGAGGAGATCGACAACCTCCTCGCCGCCGAGAAGCTGTGGCTGGCCGATCCCTCCGATTTCTCCTCGCTGGTCGGTATTCGTCGCTCGTTCCATACCCTGAAGGGTTCGGGGCGGCTCGTCGGTGCGGGTGTGCTGGGCGAATTCGCCTGGAAGATCGAGGACATGCTCAACCGGGTCCTCGACAAGACCATCGAGCCCAGCCAGGACGTGCAGGACGTGGTGCGGCACGCCATCGCCGCGCTGCCGCAACTGCTGGCCGCGCTCAAGGGCGAGGGCGCGCCCGATGCCCCGCTGGGCGCGATCATGCACACCGCCGAACAACTGTCGGCCGGCAAGCCGGCGCGGCTGGAGGACCAGCCCCCCCGTGCCATGCAGACGGTTCGCCGGACGGTGGTACGACGCGTCCCGCGTACCGACGCGGTGCCGGCGGCGGCCCTTACCGATGCGAATGCGCTCGGCGCCACGGCTTCGGCGGACGCGCACGGGCAGGCGATTGAACTGCCCTCGTTGCCGGTGGTCGACCCGGTGTTGCTGGAAATCCTGCGCAGCGAGGTCGGCCAGTACCTGCACACGCTGCGCACCGCGATTCAACGCTGCGACGGCGAATTGCCGATCACCGAAGAAACGTTGCGTGCCGTGCATACCTTGCATGGCGCCATCGCCATGGTCGACATCCCCCTGCTGACACAGGTGCTCTCGCCGCTGGAGGGCTTGTTCAAGCGGCTGCGCGCGGCGGGCCTGCCGCTGACGGCGGAGGGCGTCGGCCTGCTCGACGAGTCGATGCGGGCGGTCGAGCATGTGATGAGCCAGTTCGACTCGGCGCAGCCGCAGCTGCCCGACGTCGGACCGTTGACCGCGAGGATCATCAGCCTGCGCGACAACTACCCCGAGTCCAGTGTCGCCCATGTCGTGTTCGAGGCGCAGCCCGCCGACGAAGAGGCTGGCGAAGAGGCTGGCGAAGAGATCGCGCCCGCGATCGCCGCCGAAGCCCCGGTCGAAGCGGGATCGGCCGAGCGGGCACCGCAAGGCGCGCCGGAAGCGCCGCGGTTGCTGCCGGACATGAGCGAACACGGTGATCTCGCGGCGGAGCTGGTGGCCGCGCTGGGCTCATTCGAACTCGGCGACACGATCGCCAGGCAGGCCGAGCAGGCCGCAGCGGAGAAGGCTGCGGCGGAGCAGGCCGCGGCGGAGAAGGCTGCGGCGGAGCAGGCCGCAGCGGAGCAGGCCGCAGCGGAGAAGGCCGCAGCGGAGAAGGCCGCAGCGGAGAAGGCCGCAGCGGAGAAGGCCGCAGCGGAGAAGGCCGCAGCGGAGAAGGCTGCGGCGGAGAAGGCCGCAGCGGAGAAGGCCGCAGCGGAGAAGGCTGCGGCGGAGAAGGCTGCGGCGGAGCAGGCCGCCGAGAGGGCCGCGGCAGAGCAGGCCGCCCAGCCGCCGGCCGACGTGGAGCCGGTGGTGGCGCACCCGGGCGAAGGCGCCACCGGTACCGGCGTCATCGATGCCGACCTGCTGGAGGTCTTCATTGACGAGGCCCGTGAAATTCTCGATCACGCGGACGGCGTGCTTGCCCAATGGCATGCCGAGCCGACCGACCTGGCGTGCGTCCCGGAACTGCAGCGCGACCTGCATACGCTCAAGGGCGGCGCCCGGATTGCCCGGCTGGTGGCCGTGGCCGATCTCACCCATGCGATCGAAACCCTGCTGGAGAAGCCGATTCGCGATCCCGGCAAGACCGCTGCGCTGATCGGCACCCTCGAGTCCAGCTTCGACCTGCTGCATTCGCTGGTGCAGCAGGTCTCGCAGGGGCAGGAGCTCGCCTATCCGCAGGCGATGATCGACCGCCTGCTGCACATGGCGGGCGAAAAGGCCATGACCGACGACGCCGTGCTGGCAGCGGCGGCGATGCCCGAGCTTGCCGCGAAGCCGGAACTCCCGCGCCCAGCCGGCCAGGCGGAAGCGCATGCCGGCGAGCTGCCCGAGCTGCTGCCCGAGGTCGAGGAGGAGGTCCACTCCCCGCAGGAGCAGATCCGTGTTCGCGCCGATCTGCTGGACAGCCTGGTCAATCATGCCGGCGAGGTGGCGATCTACCGTTCGCGCCTCGAGCAGCAGGTCGCGGGCTATCGCTTCAACCTGGTCGAGCTCGAGCAGACGGTGGCGCGCCTGCGCAGCCAGTTGCGCATGCTGGAGATCGAGACCGAGGCGCAGATCATCGCCCGCTTCCAGCGCGAACACCGCGAAGCCGGCCTGACCGTATTCGATCCGCTCGAGCTCGATCGCTATTCGCAGCTGCAGCAGTACTCGCGAGCGCTGGCCGAGTCGGTGTCCGATCTGGTCTCCATCCAGAACATGCTCGACGAACTGACCCGCCAGGCCGAAACCCTGCTGATCCAGCAGTCCCGCGTCAGCACCGAATTGCAGGATGGCCTGCTGCGCACGCGCATGCTGCCGTTCGACACGATGGTGCCGAACTTGCGCCGCACCCTGCGCCAGGCCGCCCAGGAAGAAGGCAAGAGCGCGCAGCTGTACGTCGATGGCGCGCACGGTGAAATGGACCGCAACCTGCTCGATCGCATCAAGGCGCCTTTCGAGCACATGCTGCGCAACGCCATCGCCCATGGCATCGAAACGCCGGCCGAACGCCGCAAGGCCGGCAAGCCGGCCGAGGGCTCGGTGAACATCAAGGTCGCCCGCGAAGCCACCGAGGTGGTGATCCGGGTCAGCGACGACGGGCGTGGGCTGAACCGCGAGGCGATCCGCAAGCGGGGTATCGAGCGCGGCCTGCTGCGTCCGGACACCCGGCCAACCGACAACCAGTTGCTGTCGCTGATCACGCAGGCCGGCTTCTCCACCGCCAGCCAGGTGACCCAGCTGGCCGGCCGCGGCGTCGGCATGGACGTGGTCGCGAACGAGATCAAGCAGCTCGGCGGGTCGCTTTCGATCGAGTCGGAGGAGGGCAAGGGCAGCACCTTCATCCTGCGCCTGCCATTCACCCTGGCGGTCACCCAGGCCATCCTGGTGCGCATCGGCGAGGCGACCTTCGCGATCCCGATGACCTCGGTTCAGGGCGTTGCCCGGGTCAATCCCGAAGATCTGGCCGTGCTGATGAACGAGGACGAGCCCTCCTTCGTGTACGGCAACGAGGACTACGGCATCCACGATCTCGCCGACCTGCTCGGCCTGCCGCCGGGCCTGCCCGCCGAAGGCGAGCAGCAGCCGCTGCTGCTGACCCGGGCGGGCGACCTGCGCGCGGCGATCCGGATCGACGCCGTGCTCGGTTCACGCGAGATCGTGGTCAAGTCGGTGGGCCCGCAGATCAGCTCCGTACCGGGGCTGCTGGGCGCCACGATCATGGGCGACGGCTCGGTGCTGATCATCCTCGACCTTGCGCCACTGGTGCGCCACGGCATCATTCGCCGCGAACAGCGCCTGGCCGAAGGCCTCAGCGCCATCGAGGCGCCGGTCGTCGAGGAAGTGCAGGAGCGGCCGCTGGTGATGGTGGTGGACGACTCGATCACCATGCGCAAGGTCACCAGCCGCGTGCTTGAGCGGCACGAATATGACGTCAGTACCGCCAAGGACGGCGTCGACGCCATCGAGAAGCTGCACGAACGCGTCCCGGACCTGATGCTGCTCGACATCGAGATGCCGCGCATGGACGGCTACGAGCTGGCGACGCACATGAAGGCGGACCCGCGCTGGCGCGAGGTGCCGATCATCATGATCACCTCGCGAAGCGGCGACAAGCATCGCCAGCGTGCATTCGATATCGGCGTGGACCGCTATCTCGGCAAGCCCTATCAGGAGACTGAATTGCTGCTGCAGATCAGCGAGGTGCTGCAGCAGCGCGCGGTGGAGCGGGCCCATGACTGAGCAGGTTCCTGCGGTAGCCCTGCTGTTCGACGACACCGAGCTGGGTGCCCATCTGCGAAGCGCGCTCAGCGAACGCGGCGCGCGCATCGTCCACGAGGGCGACATGGCCACGTTGAGCCGCGAGTTGCTGCAGCGGCTGGGCGCCGACGTGATCGTCGTCAACCTGGACGACAGCGCGGACGACGCGCTGGACCGCCTGTATGAGCTGGTGGATGGCGACCGGCCGAGACTCGTGTTCAACGACGCCCAAGTCAGCCGTGCCCTGAGCGGCTGGGACCGGGAGCGCTGGGCGCGGCACCTGGCGGTAAAGGTCTTCGCCGTTGGCGATGTCGACCCGCCTCGCCCGCAGGAGTCGCGCGCGGTGGAAGCGGCGGCGCTTGCAGGCTCGCCGCGGGAGGCCGTCGGCGACGTCGAACCCGCCGCCGCTGCGGCGGTCGAAGCGGTGGTCGAAGAAGACCATCGCGCCGCCGCCGCGGCGAGCGCCGGTGCCCCTGATTTCGCCGGCGGCGGGCAGGCGGGCACTCCCCCCAGGCAAGACGTTACGGCCGAGTCGGAGAGCCTGGCCAATGAGCTCGAGGCGTTGCTGGCCTCCGGCGATCTGCCGGTGGATGAGGATGAGTCCGGCCACGGTCCCGGCATGCGCTATTTCGAGCACGACGCCCTGCATGACGGCAACTTCAGCGACGTGGTGGCAAGCGCCGACGGCGGCGGCCTTCATGCCCTGGCGGAAGCGGGCGCAGCCGGGTCGCCATCGCCACCACTGGCCGCCACCGCACCGGCCTTCCAGCTCGATCACCTCGGCTTGACGGTAGTGACCGACCCGCTGTCGGACCCGGCGCCTGCATCGAACCCGCCTGCCGTGCCACCGAGCGTGCGCGTGCCCGAGTCGTGGTCGCTGGTGGACGACGAGAATCCGCCGGCGGCCGATCCTTCCAGCAACAGGCCCGACCCCGCCGCGTTCGGCATCGAGAAAATGAGCGCGGCCGAATTTCTTGCGCCCGAGGGCGAGTCGGCGCCCGCCGATTTCGTGCCGACGATGAGTCTCGAACTGGTTTCGATGGAGGAGGCCCTGGCACCGCAGGCCTATATCGACGAGCACCCGCAGGAGATGATGCTCGACGCACCGGCGTCGGCGCTGAGCCGTGTGGTGCTGCTTGGCGCGGCGGTGGATGGCGTCGATTCGGTCTGCGAGTTCCTTGCCGCCTTGCCGGCATCGAGCCGGTTGACGATCCTGCATACCCAGCACCTGGGCGAGCATTCCGATATCGCGCTGGCCGAGAAATTTGCCATGCACAGCGCCTTGCCGGTGCGGCTGGCCCGGCAGCGCGGCCGGGCCGGCGCCGGCGAGGTGCTGATGGTGCCCGCCGGGCAGCAGGCCTTGCTGCGCCGTGACGGCAGCGTCGAACTGCAGCCACTGGGTCCGGAGGCGGACCTCGACCCATCGATCGACGGCAGCTTCACGATGGCGGCCAATGCCTTCGGCCGCGATGCGCTGGGCATCGTTTTCGCCGGCCGGGGCAACGATGCGGTGGCCGGTGCGCAGGCCATCCACGATCGCGGTGGCGAGGTCTGGGTTGAGTCGTCGTCCGGGGAGTATGTCGCCGACATGGTCAGCGGCATCTTCGCCGAGCGGCTAGTCGGTTTCTCCGGTACGCCGTCCGAGTTGGCGGCGCACCTGCTTGAGGTGTTTTCATGAGTGATCCGTTGCCGCGTGAAATCCGCTGCGTGCTGGTGCCGGTTGGCAGCCTGCGTCTGTTGTTGCCCAACGCCAACATCGCCGAAGTCATTCCCCAGAGCGCGCCCGAACCGGTGCCGCATGCGCCGGCCTGGGTGCCTGGCTGCATCGCGTGGCGTGGCTGGCGCGTTCCGGTGGTTTCTTTCACCAAGCTTGCCGGCATCCCGGAAGGTGACGCCGAGCTGAGCGTGCGTGTGGCCGTGCTCAAGGCGCTGGGCGACAACCCCAGGCTTCCCTTCATTGCCGTGCTGACCCAGGGCTTTCCCCGGCTGACCACGCTCAATGCGGAGCTGATCATCCCGACCAGCGACGGCAGCG
>JAGWIC010000109.1 GCA_028866435.1 Lysobacteraceae bacterium
TCGGTGTGCGGCACCCCGGGGCCGCCGTTCAGGCCCAGGCACGGGATGCCGACGACCGTGAACTCGACCATCAGCACGTCGCCCCGCTTGCCCGCGGGGTAGTCGCCCGGCGCGCGATGGACCGCGCCCAGCGCGCTGTCGGGGAAGGTACCGGCGTAGAACGTGGCGGCGTCCAGCGCGGTGCCGTCGTACCAGAGGCAGACCGTGTTCCTGCTGAGCATGCGGGTTCTCCTGGTTCGGGGTGGGGAGCTGGCTTGCATTCTCCACCGACGAACGGCAGGTGTGGCGATCGACACGCCAGGCAGGATCGATGGGCGTGGCCGGCCTGTCGCAGCGCCGGCGGAAGGGCGCCGATCCCGATCGCGGGACCGGCGCCGGCAGGGGCCGCGGTCAGCCGGCCATCTTGCGCAGCATGTGCTCGATGGCCGTATCGTGCTCGTGCTGCGGGCTGAACATGATCACCTCGGCATCGCGGCCGACTTTGACGGTGTGCCCCGGCGGCCAGTAGAACAGCTCGCCGCGGCTGGCCTGTTCGCTGCTGCCGTCGGCATAGGTCACGGTGAGCTGGCCCTCCAGCACGTAGCCCCAGTGCGGGGCGGGGCACAGGTCGTTCTCGAGGCCCTGCAGCAGCGGCGCGATATCGGTGCCGGCGGCCAGCGAAAAGTACTCGCCGCTGATCTTGCCGTAGCGGCCGGCGTCGCCGAAGTCCGCCTGCTGGCGCGCCACCGCGCCGGGAACGTTCATTCGTACGGGTAGGTCCTGCTTGGCGATATGCATGGTTCGCTCCTTGGTGGTCGGTTCGGTGCGGGATGGACGCCGGGCCGCTCAGGCCGTCGCCTTGCCGGCGGCGAGGCCGTGGACGTCGGCGGCATGCAGCGCCTGCCCGCCGATCGCCCAGTCGCCGCCCTCGAACTCGTGGATGCGGACCCAGGTGACGCTGCGCAGGCGCTCGCCCTCGACCTCGAGCATGGCGCGGGTGACCTTGGCGATGAGGTCCTGCTTCTGCTGCGGGGTGAAGACGTTCTTGATGACATCGATGGTGACCAGGGGCATGGCGATTCTCCCGAGTTGAGGACGGCTGGGGCGACGGCGCCGCTGCGCCGCCGCGCCGACCGCACTTCACCACCGCCGGGCCGGGCGTGCTTGCAGATTCCATGGAGAAAAGCGGGAGCTTCGTGGGAGTTCGCCGCGCGCTGTCCTATCATGCGGCGCATGATCTATCGGTTCGACACGTTCGAATTGGATCTGGCGCGGTTCGAGCTGCGCGTCGACGGCCGGGTGCGCCCGGTGGAGCCGCAGGTGTTCGCCCTGCTGGCGCTGCTGGTCGGCAACCGCGAGCGGCTGGTGTCGCGCGACGAGATCATCGAGAAGGTCTGGGACGGGCGCATCGTTTCCGACGCGGCCATCGCCAGCCGGGTGAAGTCCGCGCGCCAGGCGCTGGGCGACGACGGCAGCCGCCAGCACTTCATCCGCACCATCCACCGCCAGGGCTTCCGTTTCGTGGCGGAGGCGAAGATGGCGGCGGTGCCGCCGGAGCAGGGCGCGGCGGCGCCCGCCGAACACGCCACCCAGCCCTCCATCGCGGTGCTGCCCTTCCGCCTGGCCGGTGAGGCGGGACCGCATGCGGCCATCGCCGACGCCCTGCCGCACGAGCTGATCGCCGACCTGGCGCGCTTGCGATGGCTGTTCGTGACCGCCCGCGGCTCATCGTTCCGGTTGCGCGGGGCCGACGCCGATGCGGTCGAAATCGGCCGCCTGCTCGGCGTGCGCTATTACCTGTCCGGTACCGTCGCGGTGGTCGGCCGGCGGCTGGCGGTGACGGTCGCGCTGGCCGCCACGCACGACGGCGGCATCGTCTGGGCCGAGCACTTCGCCGGCGCGCTCGACGACGTGCACCAGGTCCGCGAGGACATCCGCGCGCGGATCCTGTCCGCGCTGGAAATCCACATACCGGTCCGCGAGGCGGCGCAGGCGCGGCTGGCGACCAGCGACAATCTCGATGCGTGGTCGGCCTACCACCTCGGCCTGCAGCACATCTACCGCTTCAACCGCGTCGACCATGCCGCGGCGGCGGCCCTGTTCCAGCAGGCGCTGGCCCGCGACCCGGGCTTCGCGCGTGCCCACGCGGGGCTGTCGTTCGTGCATTTCCAGACCGCCTTCATGCACTACACGGACGACCTCGCCGGCGAAATCGCGCTGTCGCGGCGCCACGCGCTGCGCGGGCTGGAGCTCGACCCGCTCGACCCGTTCGTCAACTTCGCGATGGGGCGCAGCTTCTGGCCGCAGGGCGACCTGGACAGCAGCCTGGCATGGCTGGAGCGGGCGACCGCGATCAGCCCGCATTACGCGCAGGGCATCTATGCCCGCGCCTGGACCGAGACGATGGCCGGGCACGCGCCGCAGGGGCGCGACCATGCCGACCTGGCGATGCGGCTCAGTCCGCTCGATCCGCTGTATTACGGCATGCTGGGCACGCGGGCATTCAGCCACGTGGTGGCCGGCGAGGATGCCGAGGCCGCCGCCTGGACCGAGCGCGCCGCGCGCGCGCCGGGGGCGCACGTGCTGATCGCCATGATCGCGGTCGCCGCCCACGCGCTGGCCGGCGACGCGACCCGTGCCGCCGCCTGGGCCGCCGACGTGCGCGCCCGCAACCCGGCGTTGACCCGCGACGACTTCTTCCGCGCGTTCCCGATGCAGCCGGCGCTGCCGCGGGAACGGCTTGCCGCCGCGCTCGGCCGGTTCGGCTTTTGACGGCGCGAAGGGCGGGGCGGCGCTATCGGGCGCCGTGCAGCGAGGCGATGAGCGGGCAGGCAACGCTGCCGTGCTGGGAATCGCAGTGGGCCAGCAGCTGCGACAGGGCGGCTTCCATGCGCTTGAGGTCGCGCAGGCGCGCACGGACGTCGGCCAGGTGCCGCGTGGCGAATTCCGCCGCCTCGCTGCAATGGGTGCCGTCCTCCAGGGTGAGCAACTGGGCGACGTCGTCGAGGCTGAAACCCAGCCGTTGCGCGGCCTTGATGAACCGTACCCGGGCCACGTCCGCCTGGCCGTAGCGGCGGATGCCGCCGGGCGGGCGTTCCGGTTCGCCCAGCAGCCCCTTGCGCTGGTAGAAGCGGACCGCCTCGACGCCGATCCCGGCGGCCTTGGCGAAGCGGCCTATGGGCAGGTGGTCCGGTTCCGCTTGCATCGGCTTGACTCCGTACTTGACTACGGAATTACCTTACCGCATCGACCACCGGCCCGAAAGGAGAAATCACCATGTCCGCACCCACCGGCAACAAGGGCGTGCTGGCCGCGGGCGGCCTTGCGGCGATCCTCGCCTCCAGCTGTTGCCTCGGCCCGCTGGTACTGGTGCTGCTGGGTTTTTCCGGCGCGTGGATCGGCGACCTGACGGTGCTGGAGCCGTATCGGCCGCTGTTCATCGCGGTGGCGGTGGTCCTGTTGCTGGTGGCCTACCGCCGCATCTTTCGCCCCGCCGCGGCCTGCCGGCCGGGCGAGGTGTGCGCCGTCGCGAAGGTACGGGCCACCTACAAAGTCGTGTTCTGGGTCGTCGTCGCCCTGGTGCTGGTGGCGCTGGTGTTTCCGTATGTCCTGCCCCTGTTCTACTGAAGGAGAGTGTCATGAAAAAGCGTTTCGCCCTGATCGCCCTCGCCGTCGCTGCCAGCGCCCCCGCATGGGCCGCCACCCGGACGGCCACGCTGGCGGTACCCGGCATGACCTGCCCGGCCTGTCCGATCACGGTGAGGAAGGCGTTGTCCAGGGTTGCCGGGGTCGAAAAGACGCAGGTGCTGCTCGACCGGCGGCAGGTCGTCGTCACCTACGACGACAGCCGCACCGACCTCGCCCGCCTGCGCAAGGCGACCAAGGACGCCGGCTACCCGTCGACGCCGGTGCGCTGATGGCCGGCCTGCACATCGCGGTGATCGGCAGCGGCGGCGCGGCCATGGCCGGTGCGATCCGCGCCGCCGAGCGCGGCGCCAGGGTCACCGTG
The DNA here is from genome assembly GCA_028866435.1 of Lysobacteraceae bacterium. Lineage (GTDB taxonomy): Bacteria > Pseudomonadota > Gammaproteobacteria > Xanthomonadales > Rhodanobacteraceae > Rhodanobacter. The sequence continues at coordinate 3,989 of JAGWIC010000109.1, forward strand.
ATCGAACGCGGCAGCATCGGCGGCACCTGCGTCAACACCGGCTGCGTGCCGTCCAAGATCATGATCCGCGCCGCCCATGTCGCCCATCTGCGCCGGCACAGCCCGTTCGACGGTGGCATCGACGCCGGCACGCCGGCGATCCGCCGCGATGCGCTGCTGGCCCAGCAGCAGGCGCGGGTGGAGCAACTGCGCCTTGCCAAGTACGAGAACATCCTCGACGACAATCCCGCCATCACCCTGCTGCGCGGCGAAGCGCGTTTCGTCGACGACCACACCTTGGGCGTTCGCCTGGCCGATGGCGGCGAGCGCACGCTGGCGTTCGACCGCTGCCTGATCGCCGTGGGCGCGCGGCCGGCGCTGCCGCCGATCCCGGGCCTGGCCGGCACGCCGTACTGGACCTCCACCGAGGCGCTGGTGGCCGACACGATCCCGCCGCGGCTGCTGGTGATCGGCTCGGCCGTGGTCGCCGCGGAGCTGGGCCAGGCCTATGCGCGGCTGGGCAGCCAGGTGACGATGATCGCCCGCAGCGCGCTGTTTTCCCGCGAGGACCCGGCCATCGGCGTGGCGATCGGCCGGGTATTCGCCGACGAAGGTATCCACGTGTTGCGCCAGACCCGGATCGACGCGGTGCGCCACGTCGAGGGCGAGTTCATCCTCGACACGTCGGCCGGCGAGCTGCGCGGCGACGCGTTGCTGGTGGCCAGCGGACGCACCCCGAATACGGACGCGCTGCAACTGCCACGCGCCGGAATTCGCACGGCGGAGAGCGGCGCCATCGAAGTCGATGCGCAGCTGCGTACGTCGGCAGTGCACATCTACGCCGCCGGCGATTGCACCGACCAGCCGCAGTTCGTCTACGTGGCAGCCGCCGGTGGCACCCGCGCCGCGATCAACATGACCGGCGGCGACGCCAGGCTCGATCTGTCGGCCATGCCGACGGTGGTGTTCACCGAGCCGCAGATCGCCACCGTGGGCCTGACCGAGGCCGCGGCCCGCCAGCAAGGCATCGTGACCGACAGCCGCACGCTCAACCTGGACAACGTACCGCGCGCGCTGGCCAACTTCGACACGCGTGGCTTCATCAAGATCGTGGTGGAAGCGGCCAGCGGCCGCCTGCTCGGCGTGCAGGCGGTGGCCGACGGCGCCGGCGAACTGATCCAGACGGCGGCGATCGCGCTGCGTGCGGGCATGACGGCCGGCGGGCTGGCCGATCAGCTGTTTCCGTACCTGACCATGGTCGAGGGGCTGAAGCTATGCGCGCAGACCTTCGGCAAGGATGTCAGGCAGCTGTCCTGCTGCGCCGCTTAGCCAGCCGTCCAGCCGTAGCGGACCGCAGCGGCGCCCGCACGGCTGTCGCGGCGGTTTCACGACACGTCCGCATCGTGGTCGCGTTCCCGCCGCGCGGTGATCGGGTAACTGTCCGCCGGCCCGCGGAACGGCTGCCACAGCATGCGGTGCAGGCGCAGCTCGCGGGTATCCCGGAACTGGTTGATGCCGATGGTCATGCCCAGCTGGCCATCCTGCGGCTGGGCGCGGTAGGTGCCGAACAGGCGATCCCACCAGGGCAGGTTGAAGCCGAAGTTGGAGTTGGTCTCGTGCGGCAGCCAGGAATGGTGCACCCGGTGCATGTCCGGCGTGACCACCAGCCAGCGCAGCAGTCCGTCCAGTCGCCGTGGCAGGCGGACGTTGCCGTGGTTGAACATGGACGTGGCGTTCAGCACCACCTCGAAGAGCAGCACCGCCAGCGCCGGCGCACCCAGCGCCACGATCACGCCCAGCTTGATCAACAGCGAGAGCAGGATCTCCAAGGGATGGAAGCGCGCGCCGGTGGTCACGTCGAATTCCAGGTCGGTGTGATGCATCCGGTGCAGCCGCCACAGCCCCGGCACGGCGTGGAACAGCACATGCTGCAGGTAGATGGCCAGATCCAGCAGCAGCAACGAGGCGGGCAGGGCGAGCCACGCCGGCAGCTGCAGCACGTGCCACAAGCCCCAGCCGTGGGCCTGCGCAAACAGCGCCGCGCCTACCGCCGTGGTCGGGACCAGCAACCGCACGAGCACGCTGTCGAGCACCACGATGCCGAGGTTGCCGGGCCAGCGAGCGAGCCGGCCGATGGGCTGCGGTCGCCTGGGCGCCAGCACCTCCCACAAGGCCATCACCGCGAAGATGCCGGCAAAGGCGCCGAGCCGGATCGCGGAAGCGTGGATAAGCAGGAACTCGGACATGGTGCCGCCTTGGATTCGGGATGACCGCCGCGTCGCGCGGGACGAGGGCCGCGCCCCG
>JAGWIC010000038.1 GCA_028866435.1 Lysobacteraceae bacterium
ATCCGGCCAGACGCCCATCTTCGGGTAGTCGGGGAACACGCTGCCGTACGGGAACGCGTAGCGGTACCAGGCGCCGGTGGCGTCGCTGGTCGCCGACACCGCCACGCACTGGTAGTAAGGCGCCGCGGTGACTGCGAACTGCGAGACCACCCAGCGGTTCTGGGCCTTGTCGTAGACCACCACCGCGTCGCCGTCGTTGTCGGCTTCGCACGGGCCGCCAAAACCCTTCCACAGGGTATTGGTGGGCACCGGGCCGTAGACCACCGCCTTGCTCGACTTGTCGAACACGGCGAAGGCGCTGTTGACGATCTGCAGGTACTGGGTCGCACCGACGGCACCGTTGGTATCCGGCGGCGCGCTGTTGACCGAGAACGTGCCCTGCGGCCCACTGAAGCCCTGGCCCACGCCGTCGAAGCCGGCGCCGAGCGCGGGCGCGAAGCCGCCGCTGACGGCGGTCTGCAGGGCACCGTCGGTCTGGTTGCCGGGAGCGCTGAGGAACGGCAGCGGGTGGGCCGGATACGCATGCGAGTTCTTGAAGAAATCGTCCGGTCGCGGCATCACCCCGCGCAACGAATGCAAGGTGTCGTGCCGCACGGCCGCAGTGACCTCGGCCCCGCTGGTCCTGGCGGCATTCGCGCTGCTGGCAGCGACGAGGCCGATCGCGGCGCACAGCGCAAGGCTGAGGCCGTTGGTTCTTGACGATGACATGTATTCCCCTCCAGAAAGATCGTTGGACTTTCTCGAACCGGGGTACATCGGGCGAACCCGTCCCTGTCGCAACCGGATCGCCATGCCCGCCGGAGTCTCTCTCCGAACCGCGACATGCCCTGTCGCGCTTCCCCCTCGGAGAGAACCCGAGCATAGGAGGCCTTGGCGGTTTCGGCAAATTTTTTCGCCTCTTCGCATTTTCACGCGAATTTCACCGCCTGCCCCGGCGCGGACCTACCGGTTGCTCACCCCATGCGGCACATGGCCGGTCGCCACGTGCCTGCGCGCGGACTCGACGTTGGCCGGCGAATCGTCGAAGAAGATGTCCGCGCCGAACGCGTCCAGGAACGGGCCCTTGTCGCGGCCGCCGAGGAACAATGCCTCGTCGATGCGCACGCCCCACTTGCGCAGGGTGAGGATCACCCGCTTGTGCGCAGGGGCGGAGCGCGCGGTGACCAGGGCGGTGCGGATCGGCGAGTCCTCGGCCGGGAACGCCGTCTGCAAGCGATGCAGCGCGGTGAGGAAGCCGCGGAACGGGCCGACCGACAGCGGCTCGGCGGCGTGTTCGGCCTCGCTGCGGTGGAATGCTTCGAGGCCCTCCTCGCGCGACACCCGCTCGCCTTCGTCGCCGAAGATCACCGCGTCGCCGTCGAAGGCGATGCGCAGCTGCTCGCTCATGCGCGGCGGCGCGACGCTGGGCAGGATGGTGGCCGCCGCCACGCCGGCCTTCAACGCGCGACCGACGTCCTCGGCGTTGGCGGACAGGAACAGGTCGGCCTTGAACGGCGCAATGTAGTCGGAGGTCGGCGCGCCGCTGGTGAACGCGGCGCGGCTGATCTCCAGGCCGTAGTGCTGGATCGCGTTGAAGATGCGCAGGCCGGTGTCGCCGGAGTTGCGCGACAGCAGGATCACCTCGACCGGCGGCACGTCGCCGGCGAGCTTGTTCAGGCCCAGCAGCTTCTGCACCAGCGGAAAGGCCACGCCCGGCAGCAGGATCTCGTTCTCGTGGTCGATCTGGAAATCGCGGTACGCGTCCAGCCCCTCGCGCTCGAACAGCGCATGGCTGTCGCCCAGGTCGAACAGCGCGCGCGAGGAGATCGCCACGACGAGGCGATTGTCGGTGGTGGCGGATGGATCGTGGGCGTCGTGGCTGGGCTGGGTCATGCAACGGATCTTGTGTATTTATCAATCAAAGCGAGTTGATACGACGTATTCACGGTATAACCATTGTAATTGGTCGTCTTGTAAGAACCGTCGCTCTTAGAAAAATCCTCAAGGACGCGTTCAACATAGTGTCGTTTGTGCGGCGACAGAGGCTTGTTCGAGGAGCAAGGGGTGAACACCAGCCCATCATCGACAACCTTCACTGTGAATTTGGCGCGCCGGGCAATCGTGTGAAGTTCCTGTCCTTCAAGCGACTTGCAGAACTTCAGAAAACTATCTGTCGGAATTCGTTGCATCGCGATGCCCTCTGATTGGCGTCACTTGGCTGACACTGTGTTCCAGCGCTTCGAAGCCCGATCATCCCACTGTTTTCTGTCAATCCGCCGCGAACTGCTCGTCCAGGATGCGCTGTTCCAGGTTGTGCTCCGGATCGAACAGCAGGCGCACTCCTTCGTTGCCGGACTGCCGGATCGACACCGTGCGTACCTCGCGCACCTCATGGAAGTCGGCGGTGGCGCTGACCGGGCGCTTGCCCGGATCGAGCACGTGCAGGATCACCTCGGTACGGTGCGGCAGGATCGCCCCGCGCCAGCGGCGCGGGCGGAACGGGCTGATCGGGGTCAGCGCCAGCACGTTGGCGTCCAGCGGCAGGATCGGGCCGTGCGCCGACAGGTTGTAGGCGGTGGAGCCTGCCGGGGTCGAGACCAGGATGCCGTCGCACACCAGGGTCGCCAGTTTCACCGTGCCATTGAGCCTTACTTCCAGATGCGCGGCCTGGTTGCTCTGGCGCAGCAGCGACACCTCGTTGAACGCGAGCTTGGTGCATACCTCGCCGGCCGCGTCGGTCGCCTGCATCTGCAGCGGAAACAGCGACGCGGTATGCGCACGCGCGATCCGCTCCGGCAGGCCGTCCAGCCGGTACTTGTTCATCAGGAAGCCGACCCGGCCCAGCTTCATGCCGTAAAACGGCACCTCCAGCGCGCGGCACGCATGCAGCGTGCGCAGCATGAAGCCGTCGCCGCCCAGCGCCACGATCAGCTCGGCCTGCTCCGGCGGCACGTCGCCATAACGATCCACCAGCTTGCGCCGCGCCTGCTGGGCGACGCTGGTATCGCTGGCGACAAAGGCAAAGCGCATGGGCATCGGCACCTGGTGGCATTCGCACGAGCTTACCGTAGGAGCCCGCTCGCGGGCGATGCTGTTGTTCTGATTCTCCCCATCGAGACATCAGAGCTAAAGCATCGCCCGCGAGCGGGCTCCTACGGTCTGCGGCGGGCGGGCCTTCGGGTAATGGGCGTCCGGACGGTCGCTCAGCCCACCGGCACCTGCGCCAACTGGGCCAGCCGGCGCACGGCAACCGATGCGATCGGGTAGTCCGCATTCTGGGTGAGGATTTCCGCCAGCATGCTGCGGGTGTGCTGCAAGGTGGCGTCGTCGCGCTGCAGCCACGCCTGCACCGGCGAGATGTCCTTGCGCTCGGTGGCCAGCGAAAGCACCTGGATCACCAGCGCGCGATGCTGGTGGTTGAGCTCGTCCAGCAGCGATCCACGCGCCTGCGCATGCCAGTGGCCCTCCACCGGCAACGCCTCGATCTGGCCACGCAGCCACTCCAGGTCCAGCACCTCCCCCAGCTCATAGAACGCGCCGGCCACCGTCTCCATCGGCTTGCCGGTCTGTTGCACGACCTCGACCATGTCCAGCGCCGCCCGCAGGTCCGGCATGCGCGCCAGCCGCAAGGCCAGTTCGGCCGGCATGCCCAGGCCTTCCCATTTCTCCTGGGTGCAGGAGAAATCCCCCTGGCCGGTGGGCGTCAACACCGCAGGCAACACCTTGCGCAGGGCGTTCACCCCCTGCTGGTAACGCTCCACGTTGGCGGCGATGTCCAGCGAGCCGCCCGGACGGTTGAGCAACCAGCGCGTCATGTGCCGCAACAGCGACCAGACCTGCTTGATCGCGTCGATCTGGGTGTCCTCGGCGATCTGGCTGTCGAGCAGCTCGATCTGCGCCCACAGCTCGCGCGCGTCGAGAATCTCGCGCGCGGCGGTGTACGCCTTGGCGATCGCCGCCGGGCGCTGGCCGGTGTCTTCCTGCATGCGCATCATGAAGGTGGCGCCCATGCGGTTGATCGTCGAGTTGGTCACCGCCGTGGCGATGATTTCGCGCTTGAGCCGATGCCGCTGCATGTGCTCGGCATATTTCTCGTGCAGCGGTGCCGGGAAATAGCGCACCAGCTCCTTCGACAGGTACGGGTCTTCCGGTACGTCCGAGTCCAGCAGCTGCTGGAACAGGCGGATCTTGTCGTACGACAGCAGCACCGCCAGCTCGGGCCGGGTCAGGCCGTGGCCACGGCTCTTGCGTTCGGTCAGCTCGGCTTCGGAAGGCAGGTTCTCGACCTGGCGATCCAGCGTACCCTCGGCCTCGAGGGTGCGGATGAAGTGCGCCATCGAGCCGATGCGGCTGACCGACTGGTGCTCCATCAGGGTGATCGCCTGGTTTTGCCGGTAGTTGTCCCACAGCACCAGCTGGCCCACCTCGTCGGTCATCGCCGCGAGCTGCACGTTGCGGGCGGCATCGGTGAGTTCGCCGCGCTGGACCGCGTCATTGAGCAGGATCTTGATGTTCACCTCGTGATCGGAGGTATCCACGCCGGCGGAATTGTCGATGAAGTCGGTATTCAGCAGCACGCCGTGCTGGGCCGCCTCGATGCGACCCTTCTGGGTCATGCCGAGGTTGCCGCCCTCACCGACCACCTTGCAGCGCAGCTCGGCGCCGTTCACCCGCAGCGCGTTGTTGGCGCGGTCGCCGACGTCGGCATGGGTCTCGGCGGTGGACTTGACGTAGGTGCCGATGCCGCCGTTCCACAACAGGTCCACCGGCGCCTTCAGGATCGCACTGAGCAGGTCGCTGGGCGCCATGTGCTCCACATCGGCCTTCAGGCCCAGCACCGCGCGCACCTCGGGCGTCAGCGGTATCGACTTGGCGCTGCGCGGGTAGACGCCGCCACCGGCCGAGATCAGCGACTTGTCGTAGTCGTCCCAGCTCGATCGCGGCAACTTGAACATGCGCTCGCGCTCGGCGAACGAGCGCTCGATGTCCGGGTTGGGGTCGAAGAAGATGTGGCGGTGGTCGAACGCCACCAGCAGGCGGATATGCCGCGACAACAGCATGCCGTTGCCGAACACGTCGCCGGACATGTCGCCGATGCCGACGCAGCTGAAGTCCTCGCGCTGGCAATCGCGGCCCAGCGCGCGGAAATGGCGCTTGACCGATTCCCAGGCGCCCTTGGCGGTGATGCCCATGGCCTTGTGGTCGTAGCCGTTGGAGCCGCCCGAGGCGAAGGCGTCGCCGAGCCAGAAGCCATGCTCGATCGAGATCGCGTTGGCGATGTCGGAGAACGTGGCGGTGCCCTTGTCGGCGGCCACCACCAGATAGGGGTCGTCGCCGTCATGGCGCACCACGTCGTGCGGCGCGACGGTGGCGCCTTCGACCAGGTTGTCGGTGATGTCCAGCAGGCCGTTGATGAACATGCGGTAGCAGGCGATGCCCTCGGCCTGCTGCGCGTCGCGGTCGCCGCCGACCGGCGGCTTCTTGACGAAGAAACCGCCCTTGGAGCCGACCGGCACGATCACCGTGTTCTTGACCATCTGCGCCTTGACCAGGCCCAGCACCTCGGTGCGGAAATCCTCGCGCCGATCGGACCAGCGCAGGCCGCCGCGCGCCACCGCGCCGAAGCGCAGGTGGATGCCTTCCACGCGCGGCGCGCAGACCCAGATTTCGCGGTACGGCACCGGCTTGGGCAGGTCGGGCACCCGGTGCGAGTCGAGCTTGTAGCTGATGTAGCCGCGATACTGGCCGTCCCACTTCTGGAAGAAGCTGGTACGCAAGGTGCCGCGGATCAGCGCCACGAAACTGCGCAGGATGCGATCCTCGTCGAGGCTGGAGACCTCTTCGAGCAGCGCGCCGATGACCTGCTCGACCGCCGCGACCTGTTCATCGCGCGGCCGGGACAACACCGCGCTCAGCCCCTCGATCAGGGCCGGTTGCGCGGCCTGCAGCTGCTGCGGGATCAGCGCGTGCATCTCCGCCGCCAGGGTGGCGCCGGCGGCCTTGAGCTCGTCCGCGGAAAGCGCTTCGCGACGCGGATCGAACTTCGCCAGGAACAGCTCGACCAGCAGGCCGGCGATGGCCGGATAGCGATTGAGGGTCTCTTCCATGTACGCCTGCGAGAACGTGGCACCGGTCTGCTGCAGGTATTTGCAATAGCCGCGCAGCATCGCCACCTGGCGCCAGCTGAGCTTGGCGCCCAGCACCAGCCGGTTGAAGCCGTCGCTCTCGGCGCGGCCGCGCCAGATCTGCTCGAAGGCATCCTCGAACAGGGCACCGACCTGCTCGACGCTGAAGGTGAGCCGGCCGACCGGCTGCACCTCGAAATCCTGGATCGACAGTGGCGCATCGCCGGGGATCTCGTAGACGTGCTCGGTGAGCACGCGCAGGCCGAGGTTCTCCAGCTGCGGCAGCACTTCGGACAGGGCGATGTCGCCGCCGGAGCGATAGACCTTGAAGCGCAGGGTCTCCGGTGCCTGCGGCGGATGGTAGAACGACATCCGCAAGGCGTTGTCGCCGTCCAGCTGCGACAGCTGGTGGATGTCGTCGGCGGCCACCCGCGGGCTCACGTCCTCGACGTAGCCGGCCGGCAGCGACCTGGCGTAGCGGTTGGCCAGCACCACGCCCTCGTGGTCGCCGCGGGTGCCGATCAGCGCATCGCGCAGGTCGTCGTGCCAGTTGCGCACGATCGCCGCCACGCCACGCTCCAGCGCGGCGATATCGGGGCTGGCGCGTTCGCCGATCCGCGGGCGCACCACCACATAGACGCGGGCCAGCACGTCGTCGCCCATCAGCACGGCCGAGTCGAGGTGCTCGCCCTGCAACTGCTCCATCAGCAGGTGCTCGATCCGCTCCCGCACCGAGGTATTGAAGCGCTCGCGCGGCACGTAGACCAGGCAGGTGTAGAAACGCCCGTAGCGGTCCGCCCGCAGGAACAACCGCGCGCGACCGCGCTGGCGCACCTCGAGCACGCCCATCGCGGTGGCGAAGAGCTCATCCTCGTTGCCCTGCAGCAGCTCGTCGCGGGGCAGCATCTCCAGCACGTTCGCCAGCGACTTGCCCGAGTGCGAGTCGTGCTTGAAGCCGGAACGCGACATCACGGCGGCGACCTTCTCGCGCACCAGCGGCACGTCCTGCGGGCGCACCATGTAGGCGGCGGAGGTGAACATGCCGAGGAACCGCTGCTCGGCAATGGCGTTGCCGGCCTGGTCGAACTTCAGCACGCCGATGTAGTCCATGTACCCCGCGCGATGCACGTGCGAGCGCGCGTTGGTCTTGGTCAGGATGATCGCGTCGGTGGCGCCGGAATGGCGCAGGCCGCTGGCGGCCAGCGCGCGCAGCGAGCGCGGCGCCACCGAGCGCTCGGTCTTGCGCAGGATGCCCAGGCCGGACGACTCGATCGCGCGCAGGACGCGCTCGCCGTCGGCGCCGGACACCTCGTACTCCCGGTACCCCAGGAACGTGAAGTTGTCGTCGGCCACCCACTGCATGAATTCGCTGGCCTCCCGCACGGAGGCGGCATTGAGCGGCAGGCTGCGCTGCGGCAGGTCCGCGGCAACGGCCAGCGCCTTGTCGCGCATCTGCGACCAGTCAGCGACCGCCGCGCGCACGTCTTCCAGCGCATCCTCGATCTGCGCCTTCAACTTTGCCTGCTCGGCGGCATCGGCGGCACGGTCGATCTCGAAATGCATCACCGATTCGGCATGGCCCGCCTCCGTGCCCAGCGACTGCATGACGCCCGTCGCGTCGCGCGTCACCTTGACCACCGGGTGGATCACGGCGTGGATCTGCATGCTGGCTGCCACGATCATGCTCACCGTATCGACCAGGAACGGCATGTCGTCGGTGACGATCTGCAACAGGCTGTGGCCGCCATGCAGGTCGGCGGGGTTGAGCAGGCGAACCGATGCGCGTCCGGCCGGTCGCTGCTGCATGAACTCCAGCAGGCTGGCGATCAGCGCCGCCCACTGCACCGGCGTATGCAGGCTCAGGTCATTGTCGATGATGCGCGCGAAGAACGCGTCACAAAAAGCCTGCACTTCGGCCAGTCGCTGGGGCGGCATGCCGCTCTTCTTGAGCTCGGCAAATACCACCGACGGAAGGAGCGATTCATTCGGCACAGAGGTCACATTCATGGCATCTACTGGGTAGTGGAAACGAGGTTTGGCAATGAGCAGGTAAAAAGTGTCGAAAGGATACGCCCCGTGGCAGGGTGAATCCACCGCCGGCACGTCGTCTGCGCCGTGCTCTTGCGCATGGGTTCAGGCCAGGTGTATGCAGTGCTGCGAATTGTTGCCATGCGGCAGGAGCGGCATCTGGCGCAGGCCGCGGCGACGCGCGCGAGGACGCGCCGGCGTCCGCTTCGCCGTCACCCGCACGCTCGTTCAATGGTGGTCGCGAGCGACTCCGACGCAGGCCGCAACGATTCATCGGCATGCACCTTCGGGCCGACCCGTTTCCCGATTTCCGATGACGCGACATTGTCCGGGCAGGCGGCAACGCGGGGCGGATTCCAGCCTGCCAGCGGCTGGATTCCGGATAGTGAGAAAATATATACTCGCCGGTATAGTATGGCCCGCCAGGCTCATGGCACCGTGTTCCGGATGCGACACACCGGGCGGTTGCCCGCCACTGCACCTGCCATGGCCGAACATGCAAGACCGTCGCGCCCGCGATGCCATCGTTCCCCAGGTGGCGCCGACGGGTGCGCTACACCTCATTTCCACGTACCAGCAAGTCCCGGAGCCCACATGACGTCCACCTTCCTGCGCATACCACTGCTCTGCCTCGGCCTGATGGCGCTGGCTGCCTGCGGCAAGGGCAAGGATCAAGCAGCGCCGCAGATGCCGGCAGCCGAGGTCGGGGTGATCCGGGCACAGCCTGAAAATTCGCCGCTGACCCGCGATCTCGTCGGCCGCCTCAGCGCCTATCGCAGTGCCGACGTGCGCGCCCGCGTCGCCGGTGTGCTGCTCAAGCGCAGTTACGAGGAAGGCACCGACGTGAAGAAGGGCCAGGTCCTGTTCGAGATCGATCCGGCACCGCTGAAGGCCGCACTCGATGCCAGCCTCGCCGCGCTGGCGCAGGCCCAGGCCACCTACACCAACAACAAGGTCGCGGCGCAGCGCGCGCACGAACTGGCACCCAAGGGTTATGTCTCCCGATCCGACCTGGACAATGCCGATGCCGCCGAGCGCACGGCGGCCGCGACGGTCCAGGTGGCACGCGCCAACGTGCAGACGGCGCGGATCAACCTGGGCTACGCCCATGTCACCGCACCGATCGACGGTCGCGCCGGCCAGCAGCAGGTTACCGAGGGCGCGCTGGTCGGCAGCGGCACCGATACCTTGCTGACCACGGTCGAGCAGATCGACCCGCTGTACGTGAACTTCACCATGAGCGTGGACGCGCTGGAGCAGATGCGCCGCGCGCAGAGCCGTGGCAGCGTCACCCTCGCCCAACCCGACCAGACCCGCGTGCAGATCACCCTCCCCGACGGCAGCACGTATGCGGAGAAGGGCGTACTGGACTTTTCCGCCGCCACCGTCGACCCCGCCACCGGCTCGGTCGACCTGCGCGCCACCGTAGCCAACCCGAAGCACAGCCTGCTGCCCGGCATGTACGTGACGCTGAAGGCCAGCCTGGGCCAGCAGAACAAGGTGTTCCTGATTCCGCAGGCGGCGCTGCAGCGCGATACTGATGGCGCGTACCTGATGGTAGTCGGCGCGGACGGCAAGGTGGTGCGCAAGAACGTCGGCACCGGCGACATGGTCGGCGGCAACTGGGTGATCACCGAGGGACTGGCGGCGGGTGACCAGGTCATCGTCTCCGGCCTGCAGAAGGTCAAGGTCGGTGCACTGGCCAAGGCCAGCCCGTGGCAGCCCGATGCCGGCAATTCCTCCGCAGCCCCGGGCATCGCCCCGGCCGGCAAGTAACGGAGCGCCGCGCATGCCGAGTTTTTTCATCGATCGCCCGATCTTCGCGTGGGTACTGGCGATCCTCATTTCCCTGGGTGGCGTACTGGCCATCCTCAACCTGGGCGTGGAATCCTACCCCTCGATCGCGCCGCCGCAGATCACGGTCAGCGCCACCTACCCCGGCGCCAGCGCCGACACCACCGAAAAGTCGGTCACCCAGGTGATCGAGCAGCAGCTGACCGGCATCGATCACCTGCTCTATTTCAGCTCATCCTCCAGCTCCAGCGGCTCGTCGAACATCACCCTGACGTTCGAGAGCGGCACCAATCCCGACATCGCCCAGGTGCAGGTGCAGAACAAGGTCAGCCAGGCCACCCCGCGGCTGCCCACCGAGGTGACCCAGCAGGGCGTGGTGGTGGCCAAGTCCAACTCCGACTTCCTGATGGTGGTGGCGCTGCGCTCGAACTCGGCCGCGACCGACAGCGGCAAGCTCAACGACATCATCGCCTCGCGGGTGCTCGACCAGGTCGCGCGACTGCCGGGCGTCGGCAGCACGCGCCAGTTCGGCTCCGAGTACGCGATGCGGATATGGCTGAACCCCGAGAAGCTGCAGGGATACGGCTTGTCCGCCAGCCAGGTGCTGGCTGCGGTGAAGGCGCAGAACGTGCAGTTCGCCGCCGGCTCGATCGGCGGCGACCCCGCCCCGACCGGCCAGGGCTTCACCGCCAGCGTGAGCGCCGAAGGGCGCTTCACCACACCGGAACAGTTCAAGGGCATCATCCTGCGCGCCAACGGCAACGGCACCGCGGTGACCCTGGGCGATGTCGCGCGGGTGGCGTTCGGGCCGGCCAGCTACGGCTTCAACACCCACTACAACGGCGATCCGGTCGCCGCCTTCGCCGTGCTGCTGAGCCCGGGCGCCAACGCGCTCGACGTCGCCACCGAAGTGCGCAGCAAGATGGACGAGCTGTCGTCGAGTTTCCCGCCGGGGGTCTCCTGGTTCAGCCCGTATGACACCACCGGCTTCGTCAAGATCTCGATCGACGAGGTGGTGAAGACGCTGATCGAGGCGATCGCGCTGGTGTTCCTGGTGATCCTGCTGTTCCTGCAGAACGTGCGCGCCACCATCATCCCCACCCTGGTGATCCCGGTCGCCCTGCTCGGCACCTTCATGGGCCTGCTGGTGCTGGGCTTCACCATCAACCAGCTGACCCTGTTCGGCATGGTGCTGGCCATCGGCATCGTGGTCGACGATGCGATCGTGGTGATCGAGAACGTCGAGCGCATCATGACCGAGGAAGGCCTGTCGCCGAAGGAGGCGACGCGCAAGGCGATGAGCCAGATCACCGGCGCCGTGGTGGCGATCACCGTGGTGCTGGCGGCGGTGTTCGTGCCGTCGGCGCTGCAACCGGGCGCCACCGGCATCATCTACAAGCAGTTCGCGCTGACCATCGCGGCCTCGATGGGCTTCTCCGCGTTTCTCGCGCTGTCGTTCACGCCGGCCCTGTGCGCGAGCTTCCTGCAGCCGGAGCACGAGAACAGGAAGAACATCGTCTTTCGCAAGTTCAACCAGTTCTTCGACTGGGTCACGCACACCTATACCGGCCATGTCGGCGGTGCGGTCCGCCATGCGCCGCGATGGATGCTCGCCTTCCTGCTGATCGCCGTGCTCGGCGGCTTCCTGTACACCCGCCTGCCCGGCAGCTTCCTGCCCGAGGAGGACCAGGGCTATGCGCTGGCGATCGTGCAATTGCCGCCGGGGGCCACCCTGCAGCGCACCAACAAGGTCATGGACCAGGTCTACGGCATCGTCCGCAAGGATCCCGCCGTCACCGGCATGATGCAGATCGCCGGCTTCAGTTTCGTCGGCGCCGGCGAAAACGTCGGCATGGCCTTCATCCGGCTCAAGGACTGGAGCAAGCGCGATGTCAACGTGGACCAGTTCATCCAGCGCACCAACCGCGCCCTGCAAAAGGTGCGTGATGCGCAGATCTTCGTGATCAACCTGCCGACGGTGCGTGGCCTGGGCCAGTTCGGCGGCTTCGACATGTTCCTGCAGGACCGCTCCGGCGCCGGCCGGACCGCCCTGACCAACGCGCGCAACACGCTGCTGGCCAAGGCCACGCAAAGCCCCGTCGTCACCGGGGTGAGGCCCAACAGCCTCGAGGACGCGCCGCAGCTGTCGCTCAACGTGGATCGTACCCAGGCCTCGTCGATGGGCTTGTCGGTGGGCGATGTCTACACCGCGGTGCAGCTGATGCTTGCACCGGTCTACGTCGACGATTTCACCTATGGCGGCCGGGTCAAGCGAGTGCTGATGGAAGCCGATGCGCCGTTCCGCAAGGGACCGGACATGCTGCAGCACATCTACGCGCCCAGCAGCACCGCGACCGGCAGCGGCGGCAACCCGGCGATGATCCCGCTGGCCAGCGTGATCACGCCGACATGGGCCACGGCGTCGCCGTCGCTGACCCGATACAACGGCTACTCGGCGGTCGAGATCGTCGGCTCGCCGGCGCCGGGCTATGCCTCCGGCGAGGCGATGGCGACGATGCAGAAAATCGTCAGCGACGATCTGCCCAAGGGTTTCGGCTACGACTGGACCGGCCAGTCCTATCAGGAAATCCTCTCGGGCAACGCCGCCACCCTGCTGATGGTGCTGTCGATCGTCATCGTCTTCCTGGCGCTGGCCGCGCTGTATGAAAGCTGGTCGATCCCGGCGGCCGTGCTGCTGGTGGTGCCGCTGGGCCTGCTCGGCGCGGTGGTGTTCACCCTGCTGCGCGGCCTGCCCGACGACATCTACTTCAAGATCGGCCTGATCACGGTGATCGGCCTGGCCGCGAAAAACGCCATCCTGATCGTGGAGTTCGCGGTCGAGCAGCAACTGCAGGGCAAGACCTTGCGCGAGGCGGTCGTCGGGGCGGCCCGGCTGCGCCTGCGGCCGATCCTGATGACCTCACTGGCCTTCATCCTCGGCGTGTTCCCGCTGTTCGTCTCCACCGGCGCCGGCGCCAATGCGCGCCACGCGATCGGCACCGGCGTGATCGGCGGCATGCTGTTCGCCACCTTCCTCGGCGTGCTGCTGATCCCGGTGTTCTACGTGGTGGTGCGGCGCCTGCTCGGCGACAAGCTGGACGGCGATACACCGGCCAAGCCCGCACTGGACGCCCCGCACACGTTCGACTCCGATCCCTTCCGCGGCGATGCCTGACCCAACCCGTAGGAGCCCGCTGGCGGGCGATGCTTTTGCTGTCATCCCTCACCGGAAAGCATCGCCCGCCAGCGGGCTCCTACGGGGGGCCTGATCAGCGCAGGCCGGTTTCGGCGCGCGCGATCACCATCCGCTGGATCTCGCTGGTGCCTTCGTAGATCTCGGTGATCTTGGCGTCGCGGAAGTAGCGCTCCAGCGGCATTTCCTTCGAGTAGCCCATGCCACCATGGATCTGCACCGCCTGGTGGCTGATCCACATCGCCGCCTCCGAGGCGGTGAGCTTGGCCACTGCCGCCTCGGTGCCGAAGCGGCCACCGCGCTTTTCGGTTTCGCCCTTGGTCCACGCCGCGCGCAGGGTCAGCAGGGTCGCCGCGTCCAGCTTGCACTTCATGTCGGCGATCTTGGACTGGGTCATCTGGAACGTGCCGATCGGCTGGCCGAACGCCTTGCGGTCGCGCGACCACTGCAGCGTGGCCTCGTACGCGGCGCGGGCGATGCCGACGGCCTGCGAGGCGATGCCGATGCGACCGGCGTCGAGCACGCCCATCGCGATCGAAAAACCCTTGCCTTCGTCGCCGAGCAGGTTTTCCTTCGGCAGCACGTAATCGGTGAACTCGATCTCGCAGGTGGACGAGGCGCGGATACCCAGCTTCGGCTCGATCTTGCCGGTGTGGAAGCCCGCCAGCCGGGTATCGACGATGAACGCCGACACGCCCTTGGCGCCGATCCCCGGCGTGCTGATCGCGAACAGGATGATGTAGCGCGCCACCGGGCCGGAGGTGATCCAGCTCTTCTTGCCGTTGATCACCCAGTCGCCGTCCGCGTTCCTGCTGGCGCGCGTATGCATGGCCGAAGCGTCCGAGCCGGACTGCGGCTCGGTCAGCGCATACGCGCCGATCGCCTCGCCGGTGGCGATCGCACGCACGTACTTCTGCTTCTGCGCCTCGTCGCCGTGCTTGAGGATGGCGTTGCAGAACAGCGAGTTGTTCACCGACATCACGGTCGCGGTGGCCGCGTCGGCGGCGGCGATCTCGATCATCGCCAGCACGTAGGCGATCGGATCCATGCCGGCGCCGCCGTACTCGTGCGGCACCTCGATGCCCATCAGGCCGAGCTGGCCCATCTCGCGGATGTTTTCCAGCGGAAACTCACCCCTGGCATCCAGCTCGGCCGCCACCGGCGAGATGCGCCTGGCCGCAAAGTCGCGCGCGATCGCCTGGATCGACAACTGGTCTTCGGTGAAATTGAAATCCATGGGAGCTCCGCGGGAAATAGTCAGCCGCGCATTATAGGTGCTGCCCTGCGCGGCCATGTGCGCCCGCAGCACGCCGCGGCAGGCCATCCGGCGGCGCTGCCGCGTGCATCGCCACCATCACCTGGCCCCAAGTCGCTTGACGCCCCGGCAAACCCCGGCCAGACTTGTTATCTCTTTATCGCGATATAAGGATGGTGACGTATGCCCGGTGCCGGCAAGCAACGGTCCACCCCCACCCGCCCGGGGGCCTGCTGATGGACCTGGCGACCGCCTCCAGCGTGCTGCGGCTGCTGGCCGACCCCACCCGCGTGCGCCTGCTTGCCTTGCTGGAACACGAGGAGCTGACGGTGGCCGAGCTGGCCGCGGTGCTGCATCTGGCCCAGCCGCGGGTATCCACCCATCTGGCCAAGCTGAAGGAAGCCGGCCTGGTGCGGGACCGCCGTGCCGGTGTCTCGGCCTACTACCGCGCCAACAACGAAGGCGACGAGGCGCAGCACAACCTGCTCGGCTCGCTGCGTGCCAGCATCGACGACGCACTGCTGCGCGAAGACAGCGCACGGCTGCCCGGCGTGCTGGCCAACCGCGCCCGCGAAGAAGGCTGGGCGGACACCGTCGCCGGCGACATGGAGCGCCACTACTCCCCCGGCCGCACCTGGGAAACGCTGGCGCGCTCGTTGCTACAGCTGCTCGGTACCGGCGACGTGCTGGACATCGCCTCGGGCGACGGCATCACCGCCGAGCTGCTGGCGCCGCACGCGCACTCGATCCTGTGCATCGATTCGAGCGAGCGCGTGGTCGATGCGGCGGCCAGGCGACTGCAGGCCTTCGCCAACGTGCAGGTGCGCCAGGGCGACATGCATGCGCTGGACCTGGGCGAGCAGCGCTTCGACCTCGTGTTGATGCTGCACGCCCTGACCTACGCCGAGCGGCCGGCCCAGGCCGTGGCCGAAGCCGCGCGCCTGCTGCGACCCGCGGGGCGGCTGCTCGCCGTCACCCTGGGCCAGCACGATCACCGCGCCGCGGTCGAACCGTTCGACCACCGCAATCTTGGCTTCAGCAGCGAACAGCTCGGCGGCTACGCCCGCGCGACCGGGCTGGAAGTGATCAGCTGCAACCGCCTCAGCCGCGAGCGCAAGGCACCCCATTTCGAAGTGATCAGCCTGCTGGCGCGCAAACCGGGCTGAGGCACCCTGCCGCCGGCACGAAAATCCGAGAGAGAAAATCCGATGAGCACCCTCCCCTGGCTTCACCCCGATCGCGTCGCCCTGCTGCAGCAGGGCCTGCGGCAGCGCATCCTGATCCTCGACGGCGGCATGGGCACCATGCTGCAGGGGCACGACCTGGACGAGCAGGGATTCCGTGGCCAGCGCTTCGAGCAGGGGCACGACAGCCACGCGCACGCGCATGCGCACGACCATCCCGGCTGCGACCTGAAGGGCAACAACGACCTGCTTACCCTGACCCGGCCGGAAATCATCCGCGGCGTGCACGAGGCCTATCTCGACGCCGGCGCCGACCTGGTCGAGACCAACACCTTCAATTCCACCCGGATCAGCCAGGCCGACTACCAGCTGCAGCACCTGGCGCATGAACTGAATCTCGAAGGCGCGCGGCTGGCGCGCGCCGCCTGCGACGCGATGACGCTGAAAACCCCGCACCAGCCGCGCTTCGTCATCGGCGTGCTGGGCCCGACCAGCCGCACCGCCTCGCTCTCGCCCGACGTCAACGACCCGGGCTTCCGCAACGTCACCTTCGAGGAACTGGCGGAAAACTACACCGAGTCGGCCAGCGGCCTGATCGAGGGCGGCGCCGACGTGATCATGGTCGAGACCATCTTCGACACGCTCAACGCCAAGGCGGCCCTGTTCGCGCTAAGCGAGCTGTTCCACCGCCGCGGCGCCAGGCTGCCGTTGATGATCTCCGGCACCATCACCGACCGCTCCGGCCGCACGCTTTCCGGCCAGACCGCGGAGGCGTTCTACTACTCGGTGCGCCATGCGCGGCCGCTGTCGGTGGGCTTCAACTGCGCGCTCGGCGCCGACGACCTGCGGCCGCATATCCAGACCCTGGCCGGCATCGCCGACAGCCATGTCAGCACCCACCCCAACGCCGGCCTGCCCAATGCCTTCGGCGAATACGACGAAAGCCCCGAACACATGGCCGAGGTGATCGGCAGCTTCGCCCGCGACGGCCTGCTCAACCTGGTCGGCGGCTGCTGCGGCACCACGCCGGCGCATATCAAGGCGATCGCCGCGGCGGTGCGCAACCACCCGCCACGGGCGCTGCCGTCGGCCGACGCGGAGGCCGCATAACATGGCGCATCACACCCGGCTGTCCGGCCTCGAGCCGCTGGTCATCACGCCGGACCTGCTGTTCATCAACGTGGGCGAACGCACCAACGTCACCGGCTCGGCGCAGTTCAAGAAACTGATCAAGGAAGACCGCTACGACGAGGCGGTGGAGGTCGCCCGCCAGCAGGTCGCCAACGGCGCTCAGGTGATCGACATCAACATGGACGAGGGCCTGATCGATTCCGAGGCGGCGATGACCCGCTTCATCAACCTGATCTCGTCCGAACCCGACATCGCCCGGGTGCCGTTCATGATCGACTCGTCGAAATGGACGGTGATCGAGGCCGGCCTGCGCTGCCTGCAGGGCAAGGGCATCGTCAACTCGATCTCGATGAAGGAAGGCGAGCAGCAGTTCCTCGAGCACGCGCGCAAGGTGCAGCAGTACGGCGCCGCCGCCGTGGTGATGGCGTTCGACGAGCAGGGCCAGGCCGACACCTGCGAGCGCAAGGTGGAAATCTGCACGCGCGCCCACGAACTGCTCACCCGCGAGCTCGACTTCCTGCCCGAAGACATCATCTTCGACCCCAACATCTTCGCCATCGCCACCGGCATCGAGGAGCACAACAACTACGCGGTGGACTTCATCGAGGCCACCCGGGAGCTGAAGCGGCGCTTCCCCGACTGCCACGTCTCCGGCGGCGTCTCCAACGTGTCGTTCTCGTTCCGCGGCAACAACGTCGTGCGCGAGGCGATCCACTCGGTGTTCCTGTTCCACGCGATCAGGGCCGGCATGGACATGGGCATCGTCAACGCCGGCGCGCTGACGATCATGGACGACATCGACCCGCCGCTGCGCGAGCGCGTCGAGGACGTGGTGCTGAACCGCCGCGAGGACGCCACCGAACGCCTGCTGGAGATCGCCGACAACTACAAGGGCAAGCGCGGCGAAGCCGTGGTCGAGACCCTCGCCTGGCGCGACAAGCCCGTGCGCGAGCGGCTCAGCCATGCCCTGGTCCACGGCATCGACCAGTACGTGGCCGAGGACACCGAGGAGGCGCGCCAGTTGTCGACGCGCCCGCTGGACGTGATCGAAGGCCCGCTGATGGACGGCATGAACGTGGTCGGCGACCTGTTCGGCGCCGGCAAGATGTTCCTGCCGCAGGTGGTGAAATCCGCCCGCGTGATGAAGAAGGCGGTGGCCTACCTGCTGCCCTACATCGAGGCCGAGAAGCTGCGCACCGGCGACACCGGCAAGAACAACGGCAAGATCATCATGGCCACGGTCAAGGGCGACGTGCACGACATCGGCAAGAACATCGTCGGCGTGGTGCTCCGCTGCAACAACTTCGAGGTGATCGACCTCGGCGTGATGGTGCCGGCGCAGAAAATCCTGGAAGCCGCGATCGCCGAGAACGCCGACATGATCGGCCTATCCGGCCTGATCACGCCGTCGCTGGAGGAGATGAGCCAGGTCGCGCGCGAGATGCAGCGGCGCGACTTTCACATCCCGCTGCTGATCGGCGGCGCCACCACCTCGCGCGCGCACACCGCGCTGAAGATCGAGCCGCACTACAAGGCCGGCACGGTGTGGGTGAAGGACGCCTCGCGCGCGGTCGGCGTGGCGCAGTCGCTGGTCAGCAAGGAGCTGGTCGACGACTTCCTGGCGAAAGTGCGCGCCGACTACGCCGACGTGCGCGAACGCCACCGCAACCGCGGTCCTGGCAAGCAGCTGGTGCCGCTGGAGAAGGCCCGCGCGCAGCGCTTCCGCTGCGACTGGGCCGCGTACCAGCCGCCGCATCCGAAGCAGCCCGGCATCAGCGTATTCGACGACTACGACCTGGCTGCGCTGCGGCCGTATATCGACTGGACGCCGTTCTTCCAGGCGTGGGAGCTGGCCGGCCACTACCCGGCCATCCTCAGCGACGCCGTGGTCGGCAAGCAGGCCAGCGAACTGTTTGGCGATGCGCAGGCCATGCTCGACCGGATCATCGCGGAAAAGTGGCTGACCGCGCGCGCGGTGGTTGGCCTGTGGCCCGCCGCCAACCGCGGCGACGACGTCGAGGTCTACACCGACGCCAGCCGCGGCGAACGGCTCGCCACGCTGCACAGCCTGCGCCAGCAGGCCGACAAGCCGGTCGAACGGCCGAACCTGTGCCTGGCCGACTTCATCGCGCCGAAGGAGTTCGCCAGGCCGGACTGGATCGGCGGCTTCGCGGTCACCGCCGGCATCGGCATCGAATCGCACCTGGCCCGGTTCGAGGCCGACCACGACGACTACGCCGCGATCACTCTCAAGGCGCTGGCCGACCGCCTGGCCGAAGCCTTCGCCGAACACATGCACGAACGCGTGCGGCGCGAACTCTGGGGTTTCGCGCCGGACGAGGCGCTGGACAACAACGCCCTGATCGCCGAGAAATACCGCGGCATCCGCCCGGCGCCAGGCTATCCCGCCTGCCCCGACCATACCGAGAAGGCCACCCTGTTCCGCCTGCTCGACGCCACCCGGCACACCGGCATCGAGTTGACCGAAGGCTTCTCGATGTACCCGGCCGCCGCCGTGTCCGGCTGGTACTACTCGCACCCGGACAGCCAGTATTTCGTGGTCGGCCGCCTCGGCAAGGAACAGGTCGAGGATTATGCCCGGCGCAAGGGCTGGAGCCTGGCCGAGGCCGAGCGCTGGCTCGCCTCCAACCTCGACTACGACCCGGATTGAATGGCGGCGCCGATCAGGCGGTCGCGTCGCCGGTCATGGCGTTCTTGCGGTGGCGCAGGTGGATGACCAGGTTGTAGACCGAGACGAACACCGGGAAGAAGTTCGAAAGGATGCCTACCGAATCGTTCTTGCCCACGATGAAGTACGCCAGCAGCAGCGCGCTGCCGAACACCGACAGCCACCAGAACGCCAGCGGCATCACCACCCGCTTGTACTTGCGCGTGTAGTAGAGCTGCACGAACCAGCGGCTGGTGAACAGCAAGGTGCCGGCATAGCCCACCGCCTTCCACGGGGTCAGGTGGAACTGCTGCAGCGCGTGAAGGATCTGCGCCAGATGCGTGTCGAAGAGGTCCATGGTGCCAGGCTGGGTGGTGAAAGTTCGCCAGTTTAGCAACCCGCCCCCGATATTCCTGCCGGCATCACAAAAAGCGTTGACCCGCCCGCCGGGTGCCCCTAAAATTGCGCGTTCCCGGCGGGCGGTTAGCTCAGCGGTAGAGCACTGCCTTCACACGGCAGGTGTCGCAGGTTCGATCCCTGCACCGCCCACCACTGGATTCAACGACTTGGGCCACCTTCGCCGGTGGCCTTTTTCGTTGTACGGACGCCGGTACGGAAAGACCGAAACACCGGAAAACGCTCCACGATGACGCGCCCGCCCGTCGTCCAGCCCGTACACCGCCGACGCCAGGATCAGGTTGTCGTGCACGCCCTGGCCCACGCCTGCATGGATATCGCCGCCGGTGGCACAGCTTGAGGCAGCGAAATGGCGTTGCGCGAAAGCGCCGGCGTCCCCGCGGGTCTGCACGGCTGCGTGCCGGGACCGCGCTCAGGCGGCGTCCTGGTCCATGCGCTCGAAACGGCGTTCCTCGTCGAGCGCACGTTCCACCAGCAAGGCCAACAGCGCGTCGCGCCGCAAGCCGTACGCGTGGTCGAACGGACCGGCGCCGGCCGCCCCGCGCATGGCCTCGTGACTGGCGCGCAGGGCGTCCGAAACGCCTTCGGCGTGCCGCAGGTAATCGCCGACGATGGAGCCCGCCTGCACATGGCGCTCGCAGGCATGGGGCTCGTCGGACAGCTCGACGAAGCGTTCTTCCCAGCGCAGCGCGCCGGCCAGCGCGCCGAGTGCGCTGGCCGGGAACGCGTCGGGGTGCGACGCGTCAAAGCCGGCGAGCCAGTCCGGCAGCGCTTCGGGGGGCATCGGCCGGGCCAGCGCAAAGCCCTGCCCGAAATCCGCGCCGAGCACCGCCGCCGCCTCCAGCATGCCCGGCGATTCAAGTCCTTCGACCACCACCTCCTGGTTCATCGCGTGACCGACCCGGATCAGCTGGCGGATCAGGCGCAGCGCACCGAGCGGGTCCTGCCTGACCTGGAAGATCATGGCCTGGTCGATCTTGATGCGATCGAACGGCGACTGGCTCAGGCGCGCCAGCAATCGGCGACTGACCACCGGCTCATCCTCGATCAGCGGGCCGTCCAGCGATTTGAGCGACTGCACGCCGGCGCTTGCCATCAACGCCCAGCAACCCTGCCCGGCCAGGGATTCCAGCGCTTCGAAGCGCAACGCGCCCACCGGGCAACCGCTGGCCTGCAGCACCGTTTCCACGGTCTGCGCGTAGCGGGAATCGCGCACGGCTACGGTCGGCACGTTGACCGACATGCCCATGACCAGGCCGTTGCGCGCCAGCGACTGGCGACAGGCCACCGCCTGGATGATGCCGTTGCGGAACAGCCGCATCAGTCCCGCCGCGCCCAGCGCGGGCAGGAAACTGGCCGGCAACAGCATGCTGCCCAGCTCGTCGCGCAGTCGCGCCAGCGCCTCGAAACCGACCACGTGGCGGTCGGCGAGGCGGATCATCGGCTGGTAGTACATCCGCAGCGCACCGGTGGTGATCATGCTGCGCCAGCGCTGCCGCACGAACGCCGGCAGCAGCGCGGCAAGCTGCCGCTGCGGCGCCATCCGCAGCAGGGCGAGTTCCAGCACCGCCCTGATCTGCTCGACAAAGGCCTGCTGGCTCTCGCTGTGGAAACCGCCCGCGTAGTGGCTGTAGAGGGTCAGTATCGCCAGCGGCTTGCGCGCCGGCAGGCACAGGGGAATGGCGACATGCGAAACCACGCCATGCCGCATGGCGGCATCGCGCCAGAGGACCATCGCCGGATCGGCGCCATCGTGTTCGCAGCGCTGGATCTCCGTGGTACGCCACGCGCGCCCGGAGGTTTCGTGCTCGCCCACCGCCGCCGGACCGGCCTGGGCCGATGGCGCCTGCCCGTTGCCGCCCCCTCGCCATGGCTCGACCGCAACGGCGCCGGCCACGATCTCGTGCACCATCCGACCGGACGCATCAGGACGCCCGGCGGCGCAGGCGACGACCTCATCGTGCACCGCCAGCACGTTCACCGCGCCCTCGACGAGTTGCAGGTAATCATCCGCCGACCAGGCCATGGCGCTGACCCTGGCCAGGATGTCCTGGCGTCGATGCCGCAGTTCCCGCATGCTGTCGCGCTGCCACTGCTCTTCCATCGCCAGCCGCTGCAGCACGATCGCCAGCGCCTTGCGGTTCGCCCGCGCGCCCGTCCCCAGCATGCTGGAGACGATATCGCGCAGCTGCCCGGCGGCTTCGACCAGCCAGGCCTCCTCGATCCCGCAGGCCGCCTGGCAGGTACCGGCCCTGATCGCGCCGTCGCGCTGGGCATCGAGGTCGAGGCCGGGGTAAAGCAGTGTCTGCAACTGCCGGGACGCACGCGCCCTGAACGCTTTCAGCGCGTACGGCGGGAAACCGGCAAGTACCCCGGCAATGCCCTTGTGCAACTGCACCGCCTCGAAGAACCGTTTCGCCAGCGCAGGCAATTGCGGCTGCCATGCCGCAACGCAGGGCCGCAACAGCGCGGCGGCATCCTCCCCGTGCGGCATGACGACCTTCGCGCCCTCCTCCGGCACCGCGCCCGCCCTGGACAGCGCCATCTCCCACCAGTTGGAACGCTGATGCTTGCGCGCCTTGACCAGGTACATCGCCTGGTCGGCCAGCCGCAGCAGTTGCTCGCCATTGGCGCCTGCGTGATTCGGATACAGCGCGATGCCCAGGCTGACCGTGATGTGGAGGTTGGACTCGCCCATCGGCATCGGCTGTTGCAACGATTGCCCCAGCCGTGCCAGCAGGCTATCCAGATCGGCTTCGGATGCCAGCTCATCGAACACCAGCACAAACTCGTCGCCGCCGAGCCTGGCCACGTAATCCTCGGAACGCAGCGCTCCGTTCAGCCGCGCCGCCAGCTCGATCAGCACGCGGTCGCCGGCCGCATGACCATAGCGGTCGTTGATCGGCTTGAGGTCGTCCAGGTCGAGCATGCCCACCGCCACCATGCGCTGGTGCCGCGCCGCCCGGATCAGGGCGCGCTCGAGGTGGCCGTCGAGCGCGCGGCGATTCGGCAGGTCGGTCAGCGCGTCGTGCGACGCCAGGTAGGTCTGCCTGTCCTGTTCCTGGAACAGCGCCTCGCGATGCCTGTGCTGACGCAGGGCAAGACCCACCGTATCGGTGATCTCGTCGAGCAGCTGGCGCAGGTCGGCATCGAACGCCTCCATTTCCGGGGTGGCCAGCAGCAGCACGGCATCCGGCGTGCGCTTCGTCGCATCGTCGACGGCCACCGACGAGAAGATGGGCCAGCAGCCCATCGCCCCCATCCGGGTGAGCGGATCGACCCGCCATTCCGGGGAGACATCGGGGTGGGTGGACGGCTGCAGCCGCACCGTCGGCACGCCCTGCATGAAGGTCTGGGTCGGGGTCCGTACGGAGGCGCCTTCCGCGTGGACCGGCGGCTCGGGCAGGCTGCCGATGGCGTCGGCCACCTCGCCGACCCGGACTATCCGGCGCAGTATCCCGCCCTCGGGCACGTAGACGATGCAGGCGGCGGCATCGGCGACGTCCACCAGGGTCTCCGCCAGGGTCAGGTAGATCGCCTCGGGCTCCAGCTGGCGCAGCATCGCGCGCTGGATCACGCGATGCGCATCGCGATACCGGCTCAGGCGCAGATTGCGCTCGAACAGGGCCTGGTCGTCCCAGAACCGCGCCAGCTCGTCGGCGAGCCGTTGCGCCCAGTCGAGCAATTCGGGCGTCAGCGCCGGGCCCCGTTCCCACGAATATACGGCCAGCATCAACTGCCCGCCGTCGGCGGTGCCTGCGGCGGCGACGATGACCGAGCCGAAACCATGCTCGCGGGCGCCATCCAGCGCTGGCGCATACTCGCCACTGTCCATCTCGGCCAGCCTGGCCCGGCCATCGCGCAGCACCATGCCCGCCGGCCCGCGTCCGCCCGGCTCGTGCGGGTCGTCGCTGATCCGCAACGACGACGCATAGGCCGCCTTGAGCCCGGCCGCGAGGATATCGAGCCGGGACTGGGCCAGTTCCCGCCGCCCGATCCATACCAGCGGCAGATCCATGATGCTGGCCAGTGTCCTGGCCACCTCGAGCAAAGCCTGCCGACGATCGTAGCCGGGCGCCGCATGCAACAGCGTCAGTGTTTCCGCGACGCTCTGGTAAAAGAGCTCGCGAAACACTCCGTGGTGCGGTTCCAGACCCTTGTTGTCCATGCCGATCCCTATCTCCGAGTTCGTGGCCTCTTTTCCGCCACGGCCCCATTGCCCGCACGCCGATAGTGCCCTGAAATTGCTCTCGCACGTCACGCCGACACCCACGCCGGGACCGCGACGACAGCCAGGCTTGCTCGCGCAAGCCGCCGCCAGAGGCGGCCGAGCCGCCCGGCGCAGTCTTGCACCGGACCATCAAAGCAAAAATTGCGCCATGATCGAAAACATCGGCCAAACCCAGCTGCTGCAAGCCTTGCGAGCCATTGCGGCCGCACCGTGGGCGGACGCTGACGGTCCGAATCTGTGCTTTTTTGCGAGAGTCCGGCAGCCGGCGCCGCCGCGACCCGGCCCGCGCCGGCCCGACGGATGGCCACGGCCGGCGAAAATCTCGGGCCATGCGACGTTCTGTCGGTATCCTTCGCCTTTCGCATCGAACGGAACCCAGGGCTGGCACGGATGAAGCAATACCCCGCCGGATTGATCGTTCATCGCGGCAGCCGCACCGAGCGGCTGGCTGACGAGCTGGCTGCCCAGCTGGAAGCGCAACGGCCGGTCAACCCGCTGGCCACGCAAACCGTGGTGGTGGCGCATCCGGGCCTGCAACGCTGGCTGCTGGGGCGCATCGCCCAGCGCAGCGGCCCGCGCGGCGGGCACGGCATCGCCGCCAACATCGAGATGATCCTGCCCTGGCAATGGTACGAACGCACCGCCCGCCAGGTACTCGGCGAGGAGGCCCTGATCGGCGGCGCCTACCGCCATGAGCTGCTGCGCTGGCGCCTGCTGATGGCGCTGCCCGGATTGAAGGCGGCGGAGGTCAGCGCCTACCTGGCCGGGGATGACGCGGCGCGGCGAAGCTTTCAGCTGGCCGACCATCTGGCCGGCGTGTACACCCAGTACCTGATCTACCGGCCCGACTGGATCGTGCAATGGGAGCAGGCGGCCCAGCCCGGCCAGGACTGGCAGGCCAGCCTGTGGCGGCAAGTGCAGGCCGGCATCAGGCGTCCCCATCGTGCCCAGCGCGGCGCCGCACTGCTGCAGGCACTGCAGACCGGCGGCGCCCGGGCCGCCGGCGAGCCCTTGCACGTCTTCGGCGTCAGCCACCTGCCACCGGACGTGCTGCAGGCGCTGCAGGCCACGTCGCTCCACGCGCCGGTACACCTGTATTTCCCCGACCCTTGCCGCGAGTATTGGTCGGATTTGCGCAGCCGCCGTTTCCAGCTCAAGCAGCAGGGCGACCCGGAGGCCTTGTACTACGAGATCGGCCATCCGCTGCTGGTCGCGCTGGGGCGCGTGCCGCAGGACTTCTGCATCAGCCTGGACGAATGCGACGCGATCGAGGAGCGCGACCCGCTGGATGAAGCCGAGCCGCTGGGCGAATCCACCGCGTTGCTGGCGCAGCTGCAGTCGAGCATCCGCTGCCTGCAGCCCGAACTGGTCGGCGCCGCCTTCCGCGCCGCGCTGTCCACAGGCGCCGACAGCGACGCGCTGTTGCCGCCGTTGCGCCGCGATCCCAGCCTGCGCGTACATGCCTGCCACACCCGCCTGCGCGAGCTGGAGATACTCAAGGACAGCCTGCTGCGCTGTCTCGCCGACGATCCGCGCCTGCAGCATCGCGACATCGTGGTGATGGCGCCGGACATCCATGCCTACGCACCCTACCTTGCCGCGGTGTTCGGCGAGCCGGCGCACTACCGCAACGATCCGCGGCATATCCCCTGGCATCTGGCCGACGTCGGCCTGGCCCGCGCGCACCCGTTGATGAGCGCGTTCGCGCAGCTGCTGGCACTGGCCGAAAGCCGCTTCACCGTCAGCGAGGTGATGGATTTCCTCGACGTGCCCGCGGTGGCGCGCCGGTTCGCCATCGACGCCGGCGGCCGCGATGCGCTGGAACGCTGGCTGCGGCGCGCGCGGGTGGCGTGGGGGCTGGATGCCGCCATGAAGGCCGAGGTCGGCGCCGCGGCGTGCGACGGCAACTCGTGGCAGTTCGGCCTGGACCGCCTCTACGCCGGGCTGGTGGTCGGCCAGGACCACGACGCCGATGGCCTGCACGAAACCCTGCTCGACGGCATCCTGCCGCTGGATGGCGTGTGGGGCAATGCGGTCGAGGCACTGGGCCAGCTCGACCGCCTGCTCGGCGAACTGCGGCGGGCGCGCCACGCCTTCGCCGGCGCGCGCCCGCTGGCCGAGTGGAGCCACTGGCTGCTGCAGCTGATCGATGCGCTGTTCCTCGCCGACCTCCGCGACGAAGCCGAGAACGGCGCGCTCGATACCTTGCGCAAGCTCGCCGCCAGCCTCGCCACCCAGGCTGCGGAGGCCGGCATCGAAGCGCCGCTGCCGTGGAGCGTGGTGCGTGAAGCACTGCGTGGTGCGCTCGATGCGGTGCCGGAACGCCAGCCGTTCCTGCTCGGCGGCGTGACCTTCTGCGGGCTGGTGCCGCAGCGCTCGATCCCGTTCCGGGTGGTCTGCCTGCTGGGCATGAACGAGGGCGAGTTCCCGCGCCCCGGCCACGACGCCGGCCTCAACCGCATCCTCGGCCAGCCGCGCCACGGCGACCGCGACACCCGCAGCGAGGATCGCTACCTGTTCCTCGAAGCGCTGATGTCGGCGCGCGATGTATTGCATGTCAGCTACATCGGCGAAGGCGTGCGCGATGGCAAGCCGCGCAACCCGGCGGCGCCGCTGGTCGAACTGCTGCAGTTCCTGGACGAACAGCACGACCTGGCCGGCGATGAACACGCCGATCGGCCGTGGCGTATCCGCCATCCGCTGCAGCCGTTCGACGCGCGCTACTACGAGCGCGATGCCTGCGGCCAGCCCCGCCACGATCCGCGGCTGTTCTCGTACGAGCCGGCGTTCCTCGCCACCGCGCCGGCCAGCACCGGCCCAACACCCTTCCTCGGCCCGCCGCCGGCCACGCCGGCAACCACGGCCGGCGGCGAAATCACCCTCGGCGCGCTCAAGCGCTTCTGGCGCGACCCCGTACGGGACACCCTGCTGCATGGCCAGGGCATCAGCCTGCAGGCACTGGACGACGACGGCTGGCCGGATCGCGAACCGCTGGAAACGCCGCTGCAGAAGATCGAACGGGTCGACCACCGCCTGCTGTTCGAAGCGCTCGCCGCCGGCCACGCCGAACTGCCCGCCGAAGCGCCGGCATGGCTCGCCCGCTCCGGCATGCTGGCCGGCGGCGCGATCGGCGAGCGGACCTGGACCCAACTGCGCGACTCGCTACGCCCCCTGCTCGCGCAGGCGCTACCGCTGTTCGCCGACAACCGCGCGCAGGCGCAGACCCGGGCGATCGACCTGGACCTCGGCGACGGCCTGCGCCTGACCGGCACGGTCGACCGGGTGTTCCGCGGCGCCGACGACGGCCTGCTGTGGTTCGACGCCCGCCCGGGACGCACCGCCAACCTGAAGGACCTGCTGGACTTCTACATCGACTGGGCCTGCCTGAAACTGACCCATGCCGGCGACGGTACCCCCATGCATGCCACGCTGCTGGAGCAGGTCCGGCGAACGCGCGGCGGCAGCAGCGTGCTGGTGACCCAGGCGGCGGGCATGCCCGATACCATCCTTGCGCTGGAGGATGAGCAACTGCGCCACGGCCTGCGCCGCCTGACCGAGGCCTGCCAGACCGCCGCACAACAACCGCTGCTGTTCTTCCCGCGCACCGCGCAGGCCTGGGCCGCCAGCGCAGCGGAGGAGCGCCTCGCCAAGGCCGCCGCGGCGTGGGAAGGCGACGGTTTCAACCCCGGCGAACGCGACTACGCGCCCGGCTACGCGGCCCTGCTCGGCCGCGACCTGGAGTTGTTCGACACGACCAGCCCCGCCCACCGCGCCTTCGTCGCCGCCACCGCACTGGTCTGCGGCGTGCTCGATCCGGCGCGGACGCATTTCCTGGTGGAACCCCAGCCGTGAACTCGCTTGCAGGAGCGCACCCTGTGCGCGATGTTTTTGGACGGCGCCCGGCGAAAACCATTCGCGCACAGGGTGCGCTCCTACAGCGGCATCCCGCCCCGTGACCGGCAGCACCGCCCTGCCACCGCTCGACTGGCGCGCCATGCCGCTGCACGGGCGCGTGCTGATCGAGGCCAGCGCCGGCACCGGCAAGACCTGGAACATCGGCGTGATCTACCTGCGCCTGCTGCTCGAACGCGGGTTGCGCGTGGAGCAGATCCTGGTGACCACCTTCACCGACGCCGCCGCGCAGGAACTGCGCGAGCGCCTGCGCCGACGGCTGATCGAGGCCGAACACCTGCTCGAAGCCGCCACCCGCGACGCGGCCAGCACCGACCAGCTGGAAAGCTGGCTGGCCGCGCTGTGCCCCGACGCGGACAGCGCCCGCCTCGCGTTGCGCCGGATCCAGCTGGCCCGCAGCGAGCTCGACCGCGCGCCGGTGTCGACCATCCACGCGCTGTGCCAGCGCATCCAGCGCGACTACCCGCTGGAGAGCGGCGCCGCGTTCGCCGACGAAAAATTGTTCGACGAGCAGCCGCTGATGCGCGAATGCGTGGAGGATTTCTGGCGCCGCCGCTACCTCGCCGGCGCGGTCGACCCGCGCGAGGCCGAGCTGCTGCTGAAGGACGGCCCGGAAGGCCTGCTGCGCGACCTCGGCGGGCTGGCGAACAACGCCGACGCGCGGATCGAAGCCGGCGGCCTGGCCGAACTCGATCGCACGCTCGGCGTCCTGCGCACCGATGCCAGCATCGCCGAACTGCAGCGACTGGCGGACGACGCAACGCTGTACAAGCGGGCCAACGCGGCACTGCGCAGCCGGCTCGGCGAGATCGTCCAGGCGCTGCGCAACGACGACGAGGCGCAACTGGCCAGGTCGCTCAGCGACGTGTTCGCGCCGGAAAACCTGCCGACGCAGACCGCCGCCGCTCGCGCCGACGAGATCGCCGCGCACCCGCTGATCCACGCCCTGCAGGCGCTACGCCCGCTGATCGGCCTGCGCGACACCCTGGTCCGCGGCGAAGTGCTGGCCGCGGCGGCGCAGGCCTGCCGCGAGGAGATGCCGCTCCGCGCGCGCCAGCGCCACGTGATGACCTTCTCGATGCTGATCGACGCGGTGTACCGGCGGCTCTGCGGCGAACACGTCGACGACCTGCTGGCCGACCGCCTGTTCGACGCCTTCCCGGTGGCGCTGATCGACGAGTTCCAGGATACCGACCAGCGCCAGTTCGCGATCTTCGAGCGGATCTACCGCGAGCGCGGCACGCTGGTGATGATCGGCGACCCCAAGCAAGCCATCTACAGCTTCCGCGGCGGCGACATCGCCGCCTACCTGCGCGCCAGCGAACAGGCCGGCCAGCGCTTCTCGCTGGGTACCAACCACCGCTCCAGCCGCGCCCTGGTCGAGGCGTTGAACGCCTGGTACGGCCACACCGAAGGCGGCTTCGGCCAGCCGCATATCCGCTACCAGCCGGTCGCACCGGCCGGCAAGGCGGACGAGCAGCCGTACACCGTCGACGGCCAGCCGGTGGCGCAACCGCTGGTGCTGCATCCGTTCCGCGGCGATGCGCTCGACAAGAAAGGCGAGCCGCTGAGTGCCCTCGGCGACCTCGAGGCGCTGGCGCTGGAGGACTGCGCCAACCGCATCGCCGAACTCCTCGACGACCCGCAGCGGGCGATCGGCGGCCGGCCGGTGACGCCCGGCGACATCGCCGTGCTGCTGTCCACCAACAGCCAGATCGTGGCGCTGCGCCAGCGGCTGGTCGCGCGCGGCGTGCCCTGCGTCGGCAGCGGTCGCGGCAACATCTTTGCCGGCGAGGTCGCGCGCGAACTGGAACTCGTGCTGTTCGCGGTACTGCATCCCGACGACGACCGGGCCGTGCGCGGCGCGCGGGCCACCACCCTGCTCGGCGCCACGCTGGAACAG
>JAGWIC010000039.1 GCA_028866435.1 Lysobacteraceae bacterium
TGCTGTGCTCTGCTCTGACATGCTCGATTCCGTGCGCTGGATTCATTGCCTCCCCCCGGTGGCAGTGGCCGCGGAGTGTAACATAGCGGCCTCGACGGCCCCGGTTACCGCTGATGATCCACGGATGTGAAAATCCACAAGTTGCAGCCATGTTACGACGCGCGCCGCGGGTCACCTACCGCATGGCCGAGCCGGCAACGGCATTGAAGGAAGCCGGCACGCTGGCGGTGTTCGGCTTCGGTGCCGGCAGCGAGCGCGTCGACGATCCGCGCTTCGTCCGGGTCGGCCTCGAAAGCTTCGATGCGGCTGCTCCGATCGAGCTGTGGCAGGTCGATGGCCCGGTGTACTGCGGCGCTGAAGGTGCGCTGCGCTGGTCCAGCGGCGATGGCTGGCTTTTCACCGCGATCGAGCTCGACGAACGCGAACACGGCGGCCCCGCCGCGACCGCGAAACTGGCCTACGAGCAGTTGCATCGATTCCTGGCGGGCCGCCGCGACCACCATGTGCTGCGCATGTGGAACTATCTGGGCGCGATCAATCAGGGCGAAGGCGACGCCGAACGCTACAAGCATTTCTGCGACGGGCGTGCCTCCGGCATGGGCGATTTCTTCGCCGAAGGTTTCCCCGCCGCCACCGCGATCGGCCATCGCGGCGACCTGCACCTGTTGCAGATCTACCTGCTCGCCTGCGACCAGCCGGGCCACCGGGTGGAGAACCCGCGCCAGGTCAGCGCCTGGCACTACCCGCGCCAGTACGGCCGCACACCACCGAGCTTCGCCCGCGCGATGACGCTGCCGGCGCGCGATGCGCTGGCGATCTCCGGCACCGCCGCCATCGTGGGCCACACTTCGACCCATCAGGACGATCTGGATGCTCAACTGGACGAGACCCTGGCCAATCTCGAAGCGCTGCTGGGCAGCGCCGGCATGGTGGCGGAATTCGACACCCTGTCGCCGCTGAAAATCTACGTGCGCCATGGCGCGGACGCGGCGCGCGTGCGGGCCTTCGCGCGGCAACGCCTGCCCGGCGTACCGGTACTGCTGCTGCACGGCGACATCTGCCGCCGCGAGCTGCTGGTGGAGATCGACGGCTGGCGCTACGCGTAGGGCAAGGAGGGAGTGAAAAGGAGTGAGAAGTGGGAGCGAGCCACCGCGGCACGCGCTCCGGTTTTTCTCTCACTCCTCACTCCTCTCCCTCACTTCTGCTTCGAAGGCCGCTTCCAGCCCTCGAACGTGTGCTGCTTGCCGCGCGCCACGGTGAGTTCGCCGGCGGGGGCGTCATGGGTGATCACCGAACCGGCGCCGATGGTGGCCTGCGCGCCGACCGTCACCGGCGCCACCAGGGCGCTGTTGGAGCCGATGAAGGCGCCATCGTCGATGCGGGTGACGAACTTGTTGACGCCGTCGTAGTTGCAGGTGATGGTGCCGGCGCCGATATTGACGCCGCGTCCGATCACGCTGTCGCCGAGATAGCTGAGGTGGTTGGCCTTGCTGCCTTCGCCGATCCGGGTTTTCTTGACCTCGACGAAATTGCCCACGTGCACGCCGGCGTCCAGCTCGGCGCCGGGCCGCAGGCGGGCGAACGGGCCGATCGTGCACGGGCCATGGCTGACCACGCCATCGAGGTCGCAGTGCGACTGCACCACGGTGCCTGCCGCCAGTTGCACGTCCTTCAAGCGGGTGAAGGCGCCGATGCGGACGTCGTCGCCGAGGACGACGCTGCCTTCGAGGATCACGTCGACGTCGAGCTCGACATCGCGTCCCGCCTCGACCGTGCCGCGCACGTCGATGCGAGAAGGATCGGACAGCCGCACGCCCCGGCCCATCAACGCGTGGGCGGCGCGCTGGCGGTAGGCCGCCTCGAGTCCGGCCAGCTGCAGCGCATCGTTGGCGCCGGCCACCTCCACCGGATCGGTGCATTCGACACTCAAGGCAGCCACGTCTTCCTCGTCGGCCATGCGGAAGATGTCGGTGAGGTAGTACTCGCCCTGGGCATTGTTGCGGTCGAGCCGGCCGATCCAGCGGCGCAGCGCATCGGCAGCGGCCACCAGGATGCCGGTATTGACCAGCTGCACCGCGCGCTGGTCGTCATCGGCATCCTTCTGCTCGACCACGGCCCGCACGCGGCCGTTGCCGTCGCAGAGCACGCGGCCGTAGCCATGCGGGTCGTGCAGCCGGGTGGTCAGCAGGCTGAAGCCCTGCCCGGCGTCCAGCAGCGCCTGCAGGGTCGCGGCGCGGATCAGCGGCACGTCGCCGTACAGCACCAGCACGCGCACGCCGTCGGGAATGGTGGCGACCGCCTGCTCTACCGCATGACCCGTGCCCAGGCGCTCGGCCTGCAGCACCCAGTGCAGATCCCTTTCTGCCGCGAACGCGGCCTGCACCTGCTCGCCGCCGTGGCCGTAGACCACGTGGATCGCGGTCGGCCGCAGTGCGCGCGCCGTGGCCAGCACATGGGCCAGCAGCGACCGGCCGGCCAGCGGCATCAGTACCTTGGGGCGCGTTGATTTCATGCGCGTGCCGGCGCCGGCGGCGAGGACGACGACATGCAGGGGGGAAATGTCCATATCGGTACCAGCGCGTCTCGATCGGGGTGATCGGCAGAGAATATCAGCCCGTGCTCCGGGCCATGTTCGGCTACCGTCGGGTGCCGCCACCACGGCGGTGGAAACGTGCCCTCGCTGGCGTGGCAGGCGAGGCCGAACACCCAGGTTACGCTGCACGGCGGCGTTCCGGTATCGACCTAAGGAACGTCTGAACAAGCCGTCATCCCGGCGAAAGCCGGGATCAAGTGACTGGGTAAACTCTTGAAGGCACTGGATTCCGGCTTTCGCCGGAATGACGAGCAGAAGCTTATTCAGACATTCCCCAAGGGTTATTGCCGACCGCATCGGCGGCGCAGTGGGAGAGCGGCAGGCCCGGCGCGGCAAGAGGCCGCCGCCATCGTCCGGTGGTGGCCGCGAAGCGTCGTCCGGCCGTGCCCGCTCCCGTGCTTGCCAAGAGCATACAAGGGCTCTACAACCGTGCTGCCATACTGGCTGCCGGCACATCAGTCCGCCGAGGTGGATCATGAAATCGATGAACACGATGAAGCATTGGGCGTGCGCCGCGCTGGCGGCGGCCGCCTTCGCCAGCGGGGCCGCCTCGACGGTCGCGGCAGGCGCCGCGGCGCCCGCGGTGGCCGCCGAGGCGCGGGTCCAGGTGACGTTCCAGCATCCGCAGAACTTCTCCGAGGAACGCGAATTCGGCCAGCAGGACCGGTGGCTGCACAAGGACTATCTTGAAACCCTGAAGAACTATCTGGTCAGGCGCGCCACGCCGATGCTGGCGCCCGGACAGCGGCTGCAGGTCACCATCACCGACATCAAGCTGGCCGGCGCATACGAGCCGTGGCGCGGCCCGGAGTGGGGTTACGTGCGGATGATGCGCGACATGTACCCGCCACGCATCGACCTCAGCTTCGTGCTGACCGACGGTACCGGCAAGGTGCTGCGCGAAGGCACGCGCAAGCTGCGCGACCTGAGCTATCTGAGCAGCGGCGCGAGCATGCCCGGGGATACCGATTCACTGCGCTACGACAAGGCCTTGCTCGACCGCTGGCTGCGTGGCGGACCGCTGCATCTTTGAGCCGGGCGGCCTCGGCAGCACCGGCGGCACAGCGCTCCTGGCGCTCTAGTGCTTGAGCGTCTTGCGCAGGCGCTCCAGCGCCTGCAGCTGGGCCATCGCCTGGGCCAGCTTGGTCTGCGCCTCGGCAATCTCCATCGCATCGCTGCGGTTGGCCAGGGCTTCCTCGGCTTCCTTCTTGGCGCGCTGCGCCGACGACTCGTCCAGGTCGGCCGCCCGTGCCGCCGTGTCGGCCAGCACCGTCACCACCTGCGGCTGCACTTCGAGCATGCCGCCGGACACATAGAACTGCTGCCGCTCGCCGCCGGCCAGCAGCACGTCGACGTGGCCGGGCTTGAGGCGGGTGATCAGCGGTGCGTGGCGAGGCGTGATGCCAAGCTCACCCAGCTCGCCGGTGGCAATGACCATCGTCGCGTCGCCGGAGAAGATCTCGGCTTCGGCACTGACGATGTCCACGCGGATGGTTTGGCTCATGTCTTTCTCGTTACGCTCGAAGGGATTCGGGATTGGGGATTCGGAGAAGCGGGTATCGCGGACTGTTGCGAATCCCGTCCCCGAATCCCGGAAGGCCGCCTCAGGCCGCCTTCTTGGCGCCCATGTCCTCGGCCTTCTTGACCGCCTCGTCGATGCCGCCGACCATGTAGAACGCCTGCTCCGGCAGGTGGTCCACGTCGCCGTCGACGATCATCTTGAAGCCGCGGATGGTCTCCTTCAGCGGCACGTACTTGCCCGGCGAGCCGGTGAACACCTCGGCCACGTGGAACGGCTGCGAGAAGAAGCGCTCGATCTTGCGCGCGCGCGAGACGGCCTGCTTGTCCTCCTCGGACAGCTCGTCCATGCCCAGGATCGCGATGATGTCCTTCAGCTCCTTGTAGCGCTGCAGCGTGCCCTGCACGCGGCGGGCGACGTCGTAGTGCTCGACGCCGATCACGTTCGGGTCCAGCTGGCGGCTGGTGGAGT
The DNA here is from genome assembly GCA_028866435.1 of Lysobacteraceae bacterium. Classification (GTDB taxonomy): domain Bacteria; phylum Pseudomonadota; class Gammaproteobacteria; order Xanthomonadales; family Rhodanobacteraceae; genus Rhodanobacter. The sequence continues at coordinate 4,584 of JAGWIC010000039.1, forward strand.
CCAGCGGATCCACCGCCGGGTAGATACCCAGCGAAGCGATGTTGCGGCTCAGCACCACGGTCGCGTCCAGATGGGCGAAGGTGGTCGCCGGCGACGGATCGGTCAGGTCATCCGCGGGCACGTACACGGCCTGGATCGAGGTGATCGAGCCGGTCTTGGTCGAGGTGATGCGCTCCTGCAGCACGCCCATTTCCTCGGCCAGGGTCGGCTGGTAGCCCACCGCTGACGGCATGCGGCCGAGCAGCGCGGACACCTCGGTGCCGGCCAGCGTGTAGCGGTAGATGTTGTCGACGAAGAACAGCACGTCGCGGCCCTTGCCGTGTTCGTCCTTCTCGTCGCGGAAGTACTCGGCCATGGTCAGCCCGGTCAGCGCCACGCGCAGGCGGTTGCCCGGCGGCTCGTTCATCTGGCCGTACACCATCGCGACCTTGTCCAGCACGTTGGAGTCTTTCATCTCGTGGTAGAAGTCGTTGCCCTCGCGGGTACGCTCGCCGACGCCGGCGAACACCGACAGGCCCTCGTGCGCCTTGGCGATGTTGTTGATCAGCTCCATCATGTTGACCGTCTTGCCCACGCCGGCGCCGCCGAACAGGCCGACCTTGCCGCCCTTGGCGAACGGGCACATCAGGTCGATCACCTTGATGCCGGTTTCCAGCAGGTCGTTCGCTGCGGCCTGCTCGTCGTAGCTCGGTGCCTCGCGATGGATCACCCACTGATCCTTCTCGCCGATCGGGCCGGCCTCGTCGATCGGGTTGCCGAGCACGTCCATGATGCGGCCCAGGGTCTGCTTGCCGACCGGCACCTTGATGCCTTCGCCGGTGTTGCGGGCGATCAGGTTGCGCTTCAGGCCTTCGGTGGAACCGAGCGCGATCGTGCGCACGATGCCGTCGCCGAGCTGCTGCTGCACTTCCAGCGTGATCTCGGTGCCGTCGATTTTCAGTGCGTCGTACACCTGCGGCACCTGGTCGCGCGGGAATTCCACGTCGACAACCGCGCCGATGATCTGGACAACTTTACCCTGGCTCATGCTGATAGCTCCGGATGGATCTCTTTAAGATTTCGATTTGTACAAAGCGCCAATGAAACGTCGCTCTTACTAGGAGTGCGGCCACGGATGGCCGCCTTTTGATCTTGCTCTGCGATCACGGACGATCGCACTTATACCGCCGCCGCGCCGCCGACGATTTCCGAAATTTCCTGGGTGATCGCCGCCTGGCGGGCCTTGTTGTAGACCAGCGTCAATTCGTCGATCACCTTGTTCGCGTTGTCCGATGCGCTCTTCATCGCCACCATGCGCGCGGCGTGCTCGCTGGCCAGGTTCTCCAGCGCCGCCTGGTACACCACCGACTCGATGTAGCGACCCAGCACATGTTCCAGCACGGTCTGCGCGTCGGGTTCGTAGATGTAGTCCCAGTCGTGCGAGGCCTCGAGCTTCACCCCGGCATAGGCCGACTCACCGGCCGCCTGGTGGGCTTCCATTTCCGCGGCGACCAGCGGCAACGGCAGCAATGCATCCACCGTCGGCTTCTGCGTCATGGTGTTGATGAAATCGTTGTAGGCGAGAAACACCCGGTCCAGGCCGTTGGTGCTGTAGGCATCCATCATCACCTTGATCACGCCCACCAGCTGCTCGAGCTTCGGCTTCTCGCCCAGGTGACTGACGCTGCCGATCAGGTTGATGCCCTTGATGCGACGGAAGAACGCGATGGCCTTCTGGCCGACCGCGACCACGTCGACCTGCACGCCCTGCTTCTGCCACTCGGCGATCGCCGGCAGCAGCCGGCGGAACAGGTTGGAGTTGAGGCCGCCGCACAGGCCGCGATCGGTCGACACCACGATGTAGCCGACCCGCGCCACGGTCTCGCGCTGGGTCAGGAACGGGTGGCTGAAATCGGTGCTGGCCTGGGCCACATGCGCGATCACCTTGCGCATCGAGCGTGCATACGGACGCGAGGCCTTCATCAGGTCCTGCGCGCGGCGGATCTTCGCCGCAGAGACCATTTCGAGCGCGCGCGTGACCTTGCGCATGTTCTGCGTGCTCTTGATCTTCGTTTTGATTTCGCGTCCGCTGGCCATGCTCTACTCGCTCGCTTTGCTCACTCGTGGGATTCGAGACTCGGGATTCGGGCTTCGTGAAAGCTGCGGAATCGAGCTCTGGCGAATCCCGAATTCCAAACCCCGAACCCCGGCTTCTCTTACCAGCTGCCGGTCTTCTTGTATTCGTCCAACGACGCCTTGAAGGTGGCCTCGATGTCGTTGTTCCAGTCGCCCGTCGCCACGATCTTGTTCATCAGCTCGGCATGGTTCTGGTGCATGAACGCGTGCAGGCCCTTCTCGAACGGAAGCACCTTGTTGACCGGCAGGTCGTCCAGGTAGCCCTTCTCGGCGGCGTACACCGACAACGCCAGCTCGGCGATGGAAAGCGGCGCGTACTGCGCCTGCTTCATCAGCTCGGTCACGCGCTGGCCGCGGTCCAGCTGGGCGCGGGTCGCCGGGTCCAGGTCCGAGGCGAACTGGGCGAACGCGGCCAGCTCGCGGAACTGGGCCAGCGCCAGCTTCACGCCGCCGGACAGCTTCTTCACGATCTTGGTCTGCGCGGCGCCGCCGACGCGGGACACCGAGATGCCGGCGTTCACCGCCGGACGGATGCCGGCGTTGAACAGGTCGGTCTCGAGGAAGATCTGGCCGTCGGTGATCGAGATCACGTTGGTCGGCACGAAGGCGGAAACGTCGCCGCCCTGGGTCTCGATGATCGGCAGCGCGGTCAGCGAACCGGTCTTGCCCTTCACCGCGCCACCGGTGAACTTCTCGACGTACTCCTCGGACACGCGCGAAGCGCGCTCGAGCAGGCGCGAATGGAGATAGAACACGTCGCCCGGATACGCCTCGCGGCCCGGCGGGCGCTTCAGCAGCAGCGAGATCTGGCGATAGGCCACGGCCTGCTTGGAGAGGTCGTCGTAGACGATCAGCGCGTCTTCGCCGCGGTCGCGGAAGTACTCGCCCATCGCGCAGCCGGAGTACGGCGCGACGTACTGCAGCGCGGCCGACTCGGACGCCGAGGCGACCACGATGATGGTGTGTGCCAGCGCGCCATGCGCCTCCAGCTTGCGCACCACGTTGGCGATCGACGAGCGCTTCTGGCCGATGGCGACGTAGATGCACTTAATGCCGGAATCCTTCTGCGCGATGATCGCGTCGATGGCCAGTGCGGTCTTGCCGGTCTGGCGATCGCCGATGATCAGCTCGCGCTGGCCGCGACCGACCGGGATCATCGCGTCGACCGACTTGTAGCCGGTCTGCAGCGGCTGGTCGACCGACTTGCGCCAGATCACGCCGGGCGCGACCTTCTCGATCGCCGAGGTCAGCTTGGCCTCGATCGGGCCCTTGCCGTCGATCGGGTTGCCCAGCGCGTCGACCACGCGACCGAGCAGCTCGGGGCCCACCGGCACTTCGAGGATGCGGCCGGTGGTCTTGGCCACGTCGCCTTCGCGCAGGTGCTGGTACTCGCCCAGCACCACGGCGCCGACCGAGTCGCGCTCGAGGTTCAGCGCCAGCGCAAACGAGTTGCCCGGCAGCTCGATCATTTCGCCCTGCATCACGTCGGCCAGGCCGTGGATGCGCACGATGCCGTCGGAGACACTGATCAGGGTGCCTTCGTTGCGGGCTTCGGCACCGAGCTTGAACTGCTCGATGCGGCTCTTGATCAGCTCGCTGATCTCGGACGGGTTGAGTGTGGCGCTGGACATGGTTGTTATCCCAAAATCGAAAGCTTTGTTGAAGAGTCCGGCCATGGATGGCCGGTTTTGCCCTACGCGAAACGGACTTCGCGTTTAATCAAATTTGTCCGGCCACGAATGGCCGGTTTTGCCCACGATCTCAACTGACCAGCGCGCCGGCCAGCTTCGCCAGGCGGCCGCGGGCGGAGCCATCGATCACTTCGCTGCCGGTATCGATCACGGCGCCGGCCAGCAGCGAAGCATCGACCTGGGTTTCCAGTTCGATTTCGCGCTTGAAGCGGCGCTTCAACGATGCCTTGAGCTGCTCTGCCTGCGCCGCATCCAGCGCCATCGCGCTGGTCACCTTGACCAGCAGCTGCGATTCCGACTCGCGCTTGTAGGCCTCGTACAGCTCGACGACTTCCGGCAGCAGGGCCAGCCGCCGCTGCTCGGCCATCTCGGCAAGGAACTGGGCGAACGGCGACTGCGCCGGCATGCCGGCGGGCAGGTGCAGCGCCACCAGTTGCGCCGGCAGTACCCGCGGATCGTTGCTGAAGCCGGCCACCCGCGGATCGTTGGCGACCGCGGCGGCAAACGCCAGTGACTTCGACCACGCGTCCATCGAGCCGGCCGCGTGGCCCACCTCGAACGCGGCGCGCGCGTAGGGTCGAGCGAGGGTGATTGCCTGGGCCATGGATCAGATCTCGGCCGCGAGCTGGTCGAGCAGGGCCTTGTGCGTGGAGGCATCGACCTCGCGCTGCACGATCTTGCTGGCGCCCTGCACCGCCAACGCACCCACCTGCTCGCGCAGCTGGTCGCGCGCGCGCTGCGCCATCGAGGCGATGTCGTCCTGCGCGGAGGCCTTCAGCCGGTTGATCTCGCTGATCGCTTCGCCGCGAGCCTTGTCGATGATCTGATTGGCCTGTTGCTGGGCCTTGTCGATGATCTCGGAGGCCTGCTGGCGGGCCACCTTGATCTCGGCGGCCACCTTCTGGTCGGCGTCCTTCAACTCGGCATGCGCGCGCTCGGCCGCATTCAGGCCTTCGGCGATCTTGATCTGCCGGTCTTCGATCGCCTTGTTGAGATGCGGCCAGATGAAGTGGACACAGAACCAGATCAAGATGGCGAACGAAATCATTTCGCCAATCAAGGTCGCGTTGAAATCCATCGCTGCGTTACCTGTAGATACGGGATGAAACGGACTCGGACATCGGGACATCCGCGCCGGAAGGGCGGTGGCGCGACAGCGCCACCGGCAGTCTTAGCCTGCCACCAGCTTCGACAGCAGCGGGTTCGCCACGGCGAAGTACATCGCCAGCGCCACGCCGATCAGGAACGCCGCGTCGATCAGGCCGGCGAGCAGGAACATGCGGCCCTGCAGCAGCGGCACCAGCTCCGGCTGACGCGCGGCGGCTTCGAGGAACTTCGAACCCATGACGCCGATGCCGATACAGGCACCAAGCGCGCCCAGACCGATGATCAGACCCAGCGCAATGGCGGTGAAGGACTGTACTTGAGCAATGTGAGCGATGAGTTCCACGATGGTCTCCTGAGAATATTGACGCTGGATAGTGAATGGGTTGAAACGGATGGTGCAGAAACGGGAATCAGTGGTGATCGTGCGCCATCGAGATGTACACGATCGTCAGCACCATGAAGATGAAGGCCTGGATCGAGATGATCAGGATATGGAACAGGCCCCACACCGTGTAGCCGATGATGCCGGCGCCATACAACGCCCAGCCGGCGACGCCGGCGCCGGCGCTGAACAGGCCGGCGATCAGCATGAACACCAGCTCGCCGGCGTACATGTTGCCGAACAGTCGCATCGCCAGGCTGACCGGCTTGGACGCCAGCTCGACCAGGTTCAGTGCGAAATTCGGGATCCACAGCAGCGGGTGCTTGCCGAACGGCGCGGTGAACAGCTCATGCATGTAGCCGGCGGCGCCCTTGGCCTTGAAGCTGTAGAAGATGATCAGCACGAACACGGTCAGCGACATCGCGAAGGTCATGTTGACGTCGGCCGTCGGCACCGCGCGGAAATGGCCGATGCCGAACTTCTCGGTGATCCACGGCAGCAGGTCGACCGGCAGCAGGTCCATCGCGTTCATCAGGAACACCCAGATGAACACGGTCAGCGCCAGCGGGCCGAGCACGCGGCGATCGCCATGGAACACGTCCTTGACCTGGCCGTCGACGAACTCCAGCACGATCTCGACGAAGGCCTGCCCCTTGCCCGGCACGCCCGCCGTGGCCTTGCGCGCCTGCAGCCAGAACCACAGGCTGAACAGCACGCCCAGCACCAGGGAGACGGTAATCGAGTCGATATGCACGGCCCAGAACCCGCCCTTGCTCGCATGCGGGGTCAGGTGGGTCAAATGGTGCTGGATGTATTCGGTCAGTCCGCCCGACTCGCTTGCCATGTCTCAACCCTTGAATCTGAAGGCCAGCAGGTAAACCGCGTAGGCCGCCACCAACCCCGTCACGGCGGCCAGTGGAGGCAACTTGTATTGAAACAGGATCATGAACAGCCCACCGGCGATCACCAGCCACTTCAGGACCATGCCCGTCAGCAGCCGACTCAACGCCAGACCAGCGCCCCCGAGACCGCTGAAGAACCGCGCGGACAACACCGCGGTACCCAGCGCCACGATCGCCGCCGTCCCTGCAGCTGCCACCGCCTCCCGGCGCCCCGCGGCCAGGAAAACCAGGCCAGCCCCAAGCGCCACAGCAAGCTGCAGCAACATGATGCGCAAGGCAAGGCGCCGACCGGAAGCAAGGCTGTTGAGCAAGTAACGTCTCCGCGCGGCCTGCAGCAGGCGGCACCGCTACTCCCAGGGCCACGATCCAATCCTGAAAAGTATATCAGCGCGCGTATTACAGCGACAAGCCGTGGCAGGCGCAAAAATGTCGCACCGGCGCGCATCCATCCGGCGCCAGCCCAGTAACGGCGGGGCCTGCCGCCATCGCATGATTTTGCGTTACCCACGCCAACGGGGCCGGACAGCGATGCCCGGCCCCATTCGCGAATCACGACGATTCGCCGCGATGCCGCCTGCTTACTTGGCGGCGGCCTTCTTGGCAGCGGCCGACGGCGCGACGATGGCCTCGTTGGCCGCCTGACGCTGCTCCTGCACCAGCGCATTCATCGACTCGGCGGCCTTCTGGGTGATCGCAATCACTTCCTGCGACACCGCCACCGCGCGCTCGGCATTCTCGCGGCTCAGGTTGCTGCCCTTCTCCCACAGGCCGCGCAGGCCGTTGACGTCGCGCGTCTCCATCGCCTCGGCGATGAAACCGGCGGAGACCTTGCTCTGCTCCTCGAGTGCCTTGAGCTGCAACTCGGCGACCGACTCCAGGCTCTTCAGGGCAAGCGTATGTGCCTTGAAGGCGCTGTCGGTGAACTGCTTGGTGAACGCGAAAAGCTGGTTGTTGATCTGCTGATTCATGGCGTTGTCCTCGCTGAGGATTGGGGTAGTGGAACGTATCCTAACCCCACTTCTGTTGCGTTGCAACAATAATTTTCAACGAAAGCCGAACCAGTAATAAAATGTTCATTTGAAACTGTTGTTTATGACGAGTCCACTGAACGCCGCGGCGCGTCAAACGCTGGCCCGGCTGCAGCTCGCCCCCGAGGTGCAGGTCTCATGGACCACCACCTTGTCCAGCAGCGGCAGGCCCGGCTGCAGCCGGCGCCAGATCCAGCGGGCCAGCACCTCACTGGTCGGGTTTTCCAGCCCCTCGATGTCATTGAGGTAGTGGTGATCCAGCTGCTCGTAGATCGGCGCGAACGCCGCCTTCAGGTCGGCAAAATCCATCACCCAGCCCATCCGCGCGTCCGGCTCCCCCTCCACATGGATCTCGATGCGGAAGGAGTGCCCGTGCAGGCGCGCGCATTTGTGGCCCGCAGGGACGTTGGGCAGGCGATGGGCTGCCTCGAGTTGGAACACCTTGAAAATCTGCATGGCGGGCGCCTGCTTGCCGTCGTGGATCGGCCGAGGCGGACATGACACGCCTGCGGGTTCGGGCGCATCCGCAGGGATGCCGCCCATCTGATTTGGATGCCGTCGTTCAACCGCGACTCGACCGCCATCGCACCCAGTGGTCGCCGGGGGCCTGCGGCTTAGTCGCGTGGGGCGATTGTAGCCGACCGCTCCCAGGCGCCGCAGCCGTCCCGCCGCGACGCTCGCTCCCGCGCCGTGTAGGCAGGCCCGTCAGCCGCTATGCTCTGCCGGCGCCCATCCTGGCGCCAGCGCGCGGACCCCGCCCCTTGTTCGACCGACCCATCGTGATGCTCGATTTCGAGACTACCGGCCTGAGCGCCGACGGCGGCGACCGCATCACCGAGGTGGCCGCCCTGCGCCTCGTCGACGGGGTGGTGGTCGAGCGTTACGTGACCCTGGTCAACTGCGGCGTGCGCATCCCGCCCTTCGTCACGTCGCTTACCGGCATCTCGCAGCGCATGGTCGATGGCGCACCTCCCGTTGCGCAGGTCCTTCCCGAGCTGCTGGATTTCATCGGCGACGACGTCCTGGCCGCCCACAACGCCGGCTTCGACCACAACTTCCTGCTCGCCGAAGGCCGACGGCAAGGCCTGGCACCGCGCCACCGCGGCCTGATCTGCTCGCTGAAGCTGGCACGGCGGATGCTGCCCGGCCAAGCCAGTTACAAACTCGGCGGCCTGGCAAGCGCACTGCGCATCGGCTACCGCGGCGCCGCCCACCGGGCGGAAGCCGATGCGGAAGTCTCCACCCGCCTGCTGCTGCACATCGGCGACGGCCTTCGCCAGCAGTACCGCTGCCGGTCCATCGCACCGGGCCTGCTCGAAGCGATCAACCGGCAAAGTGCGGCCAGGGTGCCGGGCTTTCTCGCGCGTCATTTTGCGGCCGGGCGAGACGCGGCGGCGGTCTGACGCGCGGCACACATGGCGGCGTAGGTGATCCCCTACACATCCGTACATCCCACCCCGATACCCCGCACGCGACCGCTGGCGCAAAGTGCGCAGGCCCCGCACGCCGCTTCCCATGGACAGGACGTCCACAGGAACCGGCGCGCGGGGCAACTTCTTTGCGTGGACGCCAGCATGATCGCCTATACCCTCAGGCAGGACGACGACGGACAGTGGAACATCCGCTGCAAGGGCCTGATCCTGGCGAACGGCCTTTCGCTCGAGTCGGCCATCGAACAGGCCCGCGGGCTGGCCCGCACCGAACGCAGGGATTCGTGCCGACCGACGTGCATCGAAGTGATCACCACCGATACCTCACCGCTGGCATGTCTGTCCCACGCGTCGTCCTGAACCGGGCCGCCTGAAGCTGCCGCTCGACATCCCGCCTGCCGATCTCGGCGGCTCGGCGGAAGGTCCGCCGGCTGAGACGCCCGGTCGGGCGAGGGCCGGCACCAGTTCAGCGCCTCTGTGTCCCTCGCGTGCCCCTCGGTCAGCGCCAAGGTGTCGGGTCCACCGCTACGACGCTGGCACGTCGCGGGGGCTTCAGCCCGACAAGACTCAATCCTCCGCCTCCCGGACGCGCAGCAGCGGCTTCCCGACCATGGCCCGACTTTCCAGACGGCGGTGAGCCTCAAGGACGTCGTCGAACGCAAATTCTCCGGCCATGCCGATTTTCAGCTCCCCGCTCAGGACCAGCGAAAACACGTCGTGGGCCCTGCGGCGGAGAATGTCTGCGCTTTCGAGATGATCGGCGAGCCGGGGGCGGGTCAGGAATAGCGAGCCTGCTTCGCCGAGTTCGATCGGGTCGAGATCGTTCACATGGCCACCGACCGACCCAAACGCCACCATGAGGCCCCTCTTGCGCAGGGCGCGCAGACTCTCGCGAAAAGTGGGTTGCCCCACGGGGTCGAATACGACGTCGACGCCGCCGACAAGCTCCCCGAGCCTGTCGGCGAACCCCTCGTATCCAAATGCCGCTTTTGCACCGCGATCAAGCGCAATCTGCCTCTTCGCTGGCGTACTGCTGGTGGCGTACACCTCGGCACCGGCGGCAACAGCCATCTGCACGAGAATTTGGCCGATCCCGCCGGATGCCGCATGGACCAGGCACGACGTTCCGGCGCGGAGCTGACCGACGTCATGGGCCAGGTAATGCGCGGTCAAGCCATGGAACAGTGCAGCCGTGGCCTGCGACAGCGACAAATCATCCGGCACGGGAACCACCCGCCTGGCCGGAACCGCGGCATAGTCGGCGTAGCTGCCCCAGCTGAGGCAATAGACCACGCGCTGACCAACCTTCAGGCCGGTCACCGCCGCGCCGACGGCCTCGATCACTCCGCCGCCCTCCATGCCAAGCGTCGTCGGCGTTGCAACCCGGTAGGTCCGCGAATTCCTGTACTTGCCCAGCCGGGTGTGTATGTCCATGAAGTTGATGCCGGCAACGGAAAGACGCACGAGCACTTCATCGTCTGCCGGCGTCGGTATCGCAACGTCACGAAACCGGACCACGGATTCATCGCCATATTCGTCGATCTGGATGGCTCTCAACGACTCGCTCCTCGGTCGCGCAACGTGAAAGGGGTGACGCGAAAATTCCCGGCGAGCCCGGTTGCCGGGAAGGCGTCGCCACGCACAAGCGCGCCATGCCGCACCGAACGGATCGCTGGCGAATGGCGATCTGATGGTAAGCCACAGTTGGCCCCTGCCGGACGAACCCGTGACGCCCGAACCTGTCACGGAATCTGTCACGAATCCAAACTGGCCCCGATGGAACCGGTGCCAAGGGCCTGTTCCGAGGTTGATTTGATCGCGCAGGGCACAACAAAACCCGCCATGACGCGGGCTTATCTGGCATCATCCAACGGCTTGATTTGCCGAAAGAAGTGGTGGCTATGGGTGGACTCGAACCACCGACCCCAGCATTATGAGTGCTGTGCTCTAACCGGCTGAGCTACATAGCCTTGTACGGATCCCGGCTGGCCGGATCGAGGGATACGGGCGGGGCGCGGAAGTGTAGTCGTCTCGACGGTCTGGTTCAAGTCTGCAGCTTGCCGCCGGTTTGCGGGCTGTGGTTGAATCGAGGGCGGGAGCGCTGTGAGGCTCCGGGAGGCGACATGATTGATGTTGATGGTTACCGTCCGAATGTTGGCATCGTGCTGCTCAATGCAGACGGCCAGCTGTTCTGGGCGCGCCGCGTCAATCGGGACGGCTGGCAGTTTCCGCAGGGCGGCATGCGCACGGACGAAACGCCGCTGGAGGCGATGTACCGGGAACTCGAGGAAGAGACCGGGCTGGCCGCGCATCATGTCGAGGTGATCAGTGCCACCCACGGCTGGCTGCGCTATCGGCTGCCCCATCGTTACGTGCGCCAGCACCAGCGGCCCACCTGCATCGGTCAGAAACAGGTGTGGTTCCTGCTGCGGCTGGTCAGCAGCGAGGACGCGCTGAAGCTCGATGCCTGCGACAAGCCCGAGTTCGACATCTGGCGCTGGGTGGATTTCTGGTACCCGGCCGCCCATGTGGTGAACTTCAAGCGGGATGTCTACGAGCGGGCATTGCGGCACTTTGCGCCCCTGGTCGAAAGCCTCTTCAGCGTGGAACTGGGCACCTTGCCGCCGCGGGGCAAGGACGCGGCGCGCCCGGCAGGGTCGCCGGACGGGCGCGAGGCGGCCTGAAAGCCCATCTGCTCATCGCGTTCCCTGCAGCAGGCGCTCCATAAGGCGCCGGCGGCGGTCGGCCCGCACTTCTGCATCACCATCACTGGATCCCCAAGCACCGGGCCATGCCGCGTTGAGCGCGCACGCGCACCGGGAGCCGACCGACGAGATGGGGCCCGGGCTGGCCGGAGACCCGCTTCGGCCTGCTCGGCGACCTTGCCGCCGAACGCCACCTGCAGCGCAGGATGCAGGGCCGAGTCCACGCCCTGATCCACCGCGCCGACGGACCGGAATGCGCCAACGTGCGCCCGTTCCTTGACGGTTTCGTCACCGCGCGGCTATACCTTGCCCTTTACCCGGATTGGCCCGCATGGCTTCACGATCACCGCCACGTTTTGTCGTGCGCCGGCACGACGACGTCAGCCACCGCTGGCGCTGGTTGTGGTGGGGGCTGGCCTGGCTGGCCAGCCTGCTGCTGCTCGGGCTCGGTTTGGGCACGCTTGGCGGGCGGGTGGCGCCGATCATCGGCGACCATCGCCAGCAACGGGCACTGCTCGGCCAGATCGATGACCTCAAGCAGCAGGTGGCCAACCTGCAACGCGCCGCCCAGGTGAACGAGATCGCCACCAGGGCGCTGCGCGGCACCCTGGCCCAACGCGAGGAGGAGCTGAGCGGCCTGCGCGCCGATCTCGGCTTCTATTCGCGCCTGGTCGGCGGTGACGCCCAGCGCCAGGGGCTGAAGCTGCAGGAGGTGAAACTGCAGCCAATCACCCATTCACGCGGCTGGAACCTGTTGCTCAGCCTGACCCAGACCGCCAAGCGCGGCGAGGAGATCCACGGCGATGCCACCGTCAGCGTCGAGGGCCTGCGGGGCAACAAGGTCGTCGCCCTGGACTGGCCGGCGCTGGGCGATGCCGCCCAGAAAGACGGCCTGCCCTTCCGTTTCACCTATTTCCAGCAATTGCAGGGCACCATCGTGCTGCCGGCGGACTTTCGCCCGACAAGACTGCGCATTCTGGTCCAGCCCGCCGGCGGTGCGCCGGTGAGCCGGGCCGTCACATGGGCTACCGCGCTGAGCGGCAACATCACCACCGCCGAGGGACACCACGATGCTCAACCGTAAACGCCACGATCGCAGCAACAACAACCCCGAAACCAGCCTGATCGCGCGAGGCACGGTGATCCGCGGCGACCTGCGCTTCACCGGCACGCTGCATCTGGATGGACGCATCGAAGGTACCGTGCTGGCCGAGGGCGACGATGCCATGTTCACGCTCAGCGAGCACGGCCAGGTGCAGGGGGAGATCCGCGTGCCCCATGCGCTGATCAACGGCCACGTGACCGGCGACGTGCATATCAGCGTGCGCCTGGAGCTGGCGGCGCAGGCACGCATCGATGGCGACCTGCGCTACCACACCATGGAAATGGCCGCCGGCGCGCAGGTCAATGGCCGTATCTCGCGGCAGACCGAGGAATCGCAGAAGGTGCTGTCCGGCCCGGACGCGTCCACCGGCGGCGTGCTCGATACGGCGGTACCTGCCTGACGCGCTATGCTTGCCCTCGCCCGTCTCGACCCCATCTAGTTGACCATGGAAACTATCGTCGCGATCCCCGATTACCGCAGCAGCGGCGTGCCGCTGGTGTTTACCGAAGCCGCCGCCCACAAGGTGCACGAGCTGATTGCCGAAGAGGGCAACCCGGCGCTGAAACTGCGGGTGTACATCAGCGGCGGCGGTTGCTCGGGGTTCCAGTACGGCTTCACCTTCGACGAAAACCAGGCCGAGGACGATCTTGCGGTGGAACGCGAGGGCGTGACCCTGCTGTGCGATCCGCTGTCGTTGCAGTACCTGACCGGCGCCAGGATCGACTACGCCGAGAACCTCAGCGGTTCGCAGTTCGTGATCAGCAACCCGAACGCCAAGACCACCTGCGGCTGCGGCTCGTCTTTTTCCGCCTGAGCAGCGCCGATGGCCCGTGCCAGGCAACCACGCCGCAACACCTTCGCCGGGCTCAGCCTGGTGCTCGACCGCCTCGCCGAGCGCCGCGACGAGTCCGGCTGGATCGCCGGGCTGGCCCGCTCGGCCGATAGCCGCCACCTGCTGCTCGATGCCGCCGGCGATGCGTTTCTGCAACGCGACGCCGACCAGTTGCGCTGGCTGCTGCCGCACGAGCGCGAGCAGTGGTTCGGCGACGTACCCGCCACCCTGCTGGGCATGGCCGGCCAGTGCGCGTATTTCCTGATCGCGCTGGACGACACCCGCGACCCGGGCCGGCTCGACCTCGCCCTGCATGCGCGCCGGCTGAGCCTGCGCAGCGCCGGCCTGCAGCTGCCGGCGGTCGAGGCCTCGCTGTTCGCCTATGCCAAGGGCCTGGCGCACTGGCAACGCGAGACCCGCTTTTGCGCCGCCTGCGGTTCGCCACTGGTGCTGGCCTCCGCCGGGCATCGCGCGCAATGCGGCAACCCGGCTTGCGGCCGCATGCATTTCCCGCGCACCGACGCGGCGGTGATCATGCTGGTGGAGCACGACGGCGCCTGCCTGCTCGGCCGCCAGGCCGGCTGGCCGGCGGGGCGCTATTCCACGCTCGCCGGTTTCGTCGAGCCGGGCGAATCGCTGGAGGATGCCGTGCGGCGCGAGGTCGCCGAGGAGTCGGGCGTGCTGGTCGACGAGGTGCATTACCACTCGTCGCAGCCATGGCCCATGCCTGCCTCGCTGATGGTCGGCTTCATCGCCACCGCGTTCTCGCGTGACATCAAAAAACGCGACAGGGAACTGGAGGATGCCCGCTGGTTCACCCCCGAACAGATCGTCAGCGGCATCGCCGACGGCACCTTCCTGCCGTCCTCGCCGCTGTCGGTGTCGTACCAGTTGCTCGCGCATTGGCTGGATCTGCGTGCCGGGCTCGACCTGGCCACGCTGGTGAAGGGCGCGGCCTGAGCCGAGCCGCACGCGACGCTGCGTTGCACGCGACGAGTCGCCTACAATGGGCCCACTGTCCGCGAGTCCGTCGCCATGGCCATCCGCCTGCTTGTTGTCCTCATCGCCCTCGGTTTGTTGCACGTCACGCCGCAGCTGGCCCGCTGGCGCAGCGACCGCCTGTTCCGCCGCTGGGTGGGCCTGCTGGGGGACACCAGCGGCAGCGGGCGCGTGGTGCTGGCGCTGCTGCTTCCGTTGGCGCTGTGCCTGCTGCTCTGGTGGCTGGTCCACCACACGCCGGCCGCCGACCTGCTGCAATTGCTGTTTTCCCTGGTGCTGCTGCTGTACTGCCTCGGGCCGCGCGAGTTCGAGGCTGACCTGGAGGCGATCCTCGACGCAACGGACGCCGTCCAGCGCGAGGCGGCCGCCCAGGCGCTGGCGGACGACGGCAACGCGATCGGCTGGAACGCCTCCGAACTCGGCGTGGCCATGGCTTACGCGGCCTTGCGCCGACGCTTTTCGGTGCTGCTGTGGTTTTTCCTGCTCGGCCCGGTGGGCGCCTTGCTTTACCGGCTGGCGCAAACCCTGGGACGGGACGATTCGCTGGCGCTGGACACGCAAAGTCATACCGCCGCGCGCTACCTCGCCAACGCGCTGGACTGGCTGCCGGCGCAGTTGCTTACCTTCACCCTGGCCGTGGTCGGCCACTGGGAGGCGGTGATCAGTGCCTGGCGGCGCTGGCACCAGCTGGCCGCGCCGACCAGCTGGTACAGCAGCGGCCCGGGCTTCCTCGGCGCCGCCGCGCAGGCGGACGTGATGATCGACATCGTCGCCGGCGACGGCTATGTCGAGGAAAACAGCGACCCGCTGGTCGAGCTGGTACGGCTGCGCGGTGCCCTGCTGCGGGCGCTGCTGGCCTGGCTGAGCGTGGTTGCGCTGATCGTGATCGGCGGCTGGATACACTGAGGCCGGCCAGACCTCAGGCCAGCTCCCCGCGCAGCTGGCGTACGCGCAGTTCCAGCTTGCCGGCGGTGGCCTGCTCCGGCGCCACCGGCGCGTCGATCACCAGTTCGACCCGGGCCCGGAAGCGCCGCGGCAGGCGGGAGCGGCCCAGCATGGAGTCGCGCCGGCTCCAGACACTCCCCCACAGCCCGCGCAACGCCATCGGCACCACCGGCACCGGTCGGCGCGCGAGGATCTTTTCCACGCCGGGGCGAAAGCTGGCGATCTCGCCGTCGCGGGTCAGCCCGCCTTCGGGGAAGACGCACACCAGCTCGCCCGCCGCCAGGGCGGCGTCGATCGCGTCGTAGGCCGCCTGCAGCACGGCGGGGTCTTCCTTGTGGCCGGCGATCGGGATCGCCTTGGCGGTGCGAAAGACGAAGCGCAACAGCGGCGTGTTGAAGATCCGGTAATACATCACGAAGCGCGCCGGCCGCCGCAGGTTGGCCATCAGCAGCAGCGGATCCATGAAACTGACGTGGTTGCACACCAGCAGCGCCGGGCCTTCCTCCGGCAGGTGCTGCGTGCCGTCGACGCGCACGCGATACAGGGTGTTGACCAGCACCCAGGTGATGAACCGCATCAGGAATTCAGGCACCAGGGTGAAGATGTAGACCGCCACCAGCACGTTGAGCAGGGCATCGACCAGGAAGATCCGGGCCGCGCCCACGCCGAGGTTGCCGAGCAGCAGGCCGAACCCCGCCGCCAGCACGATCAGCAAGGCATTGAGGATGTTGTTGCCGGCAATCACCCGCGACAGGCGGTCGCGCGGCGTACGCGACTGCACGAAGGCGAACAGCGGCACCACGTAGAAGCCGGCAAACATGCCGATCGCGGTCAGGTCCAGCACGATGCGCCCGCTGCCCGGGGCCCGCAGGAAGCTCCACCAGTCGAGTCCGGCCTGGCTGGCCGCGCCGGGCCGGGCCAGGAACAGGTCGATACCGAAGGCGGTCAGCCCGAACGCGCCCAGCGGCACCAGGCCGATCTCCACCCGCTTGCCCGACATCTTCTCGCACAAGAGCGAGCCGATGCCGGTACCGAGCGAGAACAGGGTCAGCACCAGCGTGTTGACCGAGCCGTCGCCGCCCAGGTTGAGCTTGGTGTAGATCGGCAACTGGGCCACCAGCACGGTACCGAAGAACCAGAACCAGGAGATGCCCAGCACGGCGTTGAACACCGCCCGATCGCGGCGGGTGATGCCGAGCACCTGTACCGTCTCGGTGAACGGGTTCCAGTTGAACTTCAGCTCGGGGGCCGTCGCCGGCGCGGGCGGGATCCGGCGGCTGAAGCCATACCCGGCCAGCGCGATGCCGATGGTGGCCGCCGCCGCTGCCCAGGGCCCGACGCCGGCGATCAGCATCAGCGAGTTGCCCAGCACCATGCCGATCAGGATCGCCAGCTGGGTGCCCATCTCGACCATGCCATTGCCACCCACCAGCTCGGTGGCTTTCAGTGCCTGCGGCAGGATCGCGTACTTGATCGGGCCGAACACGGTCGAATGCACGCCCATCATGAACAGCACGCCCAGCAGCAGGATCAGGTTGTGGGTGTGAAACCCCCATGCCGCCAGCAGCATCGCCGCCACTTCGAAAATCTTGACATAGCGGATGATGCGCGCCTTCTCGAACTTCTCCGCGAGCTGGCCGGCGGTGGCCGAAAACAGGAAATAGGGGAGGATGAACAGCGCCGGTGCCAGGTTCGTGTACAGCGATATCTCGTGGTCGGGCAACCCCATCTGGAACGCGGCCAGCATCACCATCGCATTGCGAAAGGCGCTGTCGTTGAACGCACCCAGGGCCTGCGTCCAGAAAAACGGCGCAAACCTGCGTTTTCCGAGCAATCCGAATTGGCTCATGCGGTTTCCTTGCGTGAAAAAAATACGCCCTGTCGCTGGCCAGGCCCCTGCCCGTGCAAGGTAGCAGCAGCGCCATCCTGCGCGAAAGCCAGGAAAGGCAGCTGAAACCCAGCCTCTGCCATGCTGTCGACCAGGAGTTGTCAACCATCGTCCTACCTACGCGTTGATCCGGCTCAGGCCTGCCCGCGCTAAACGAACGCATAACGGGAACGGTTGCGCGCTGTACGATTCCAAGGAATGGGCGCAATATGTTGGCGCAATAGTTTGCAGGTACGTTCCGCCGTTTCTCGATGCCTTTGGCCCCAGTTGACGCATTCCCCTTACCTGTCGCGGCTACCCCCCATGAGCATGCAGCAAATCCCCCCCCCGTCCCCCAACGGCACGTTCTCCGATCGCATCCGGCTGCTCATCCAGCGCGTGGGCAGCGCCACGGAGATCGCCCGGATGTGCGGCTTTTCCGAAGGCGTGGTGCGCAGCTGGCGCGATGGCAATACCGACCCGTCGCGCGCGCGCTGCGTCACGCTCGCCAAGACCCTGGGCATCTCGCTGGTCTGGCTGGTCGCCGGCGAGGGCTCGATCCAGCTCGATCCCTCCGCCAATTTCCAGGAGGACCAGTACAGCAGCGAGATCGTCACCACCCAGCGGCCGCGCGCCCGCCTGGGCTCGGTAAGCGCGGCGCCGCTGCAGGCGGGTGCCAAAAGCCTGGATACGCAGCGCCTGAACAAGGCCATGCAGATCCTGCAGTCGGAGCTGGACCTGGCCGAGAGCCCCCTGACCCTGGGCGAGAGCACCGACATGCTGACCGAGCTGTACGAGATCCTCGGGCCCGGCGGCACCAACGTGGATACCAGCGCGATGATGGCGTTCAACCGCAAGCTCGGCGAGCGGATTCGGCAGAGCCGCGTCCTCGTCTGAACCGGCGCGTCCCGGGCTGAAACTAAAGAACGGCAGCCCTGAGGCTGCCGTTCCTGTCACCACCATCGGCGGGCGATCAAAGCACGGCGATATCCGCGATCGCGCTGAACTGGGCCTTCAACTGGCCGAGCAGGGCCAGCCGGTTGGCGCGCACCGCGGGATCGTCGGCATTGACCAGCACGCTGTCGAAAAACGCATCCACGGGCGACTGCAACTGCGCCAGGCGCGCCAGCACGGCCGCATAGTCGCCGGCGGCCAGGGCTTCGGCGCTGTCACGCTGCGCCGCGGCCAGGGCATCGGCCAGCTCGCGCTCGGCATTGGACTCGAAACAGGCCGGATCGACCACCCGCGGCACGACCAGCGCGCCTGGTTCTTCGGCCTGCTTGCGCAGGATGTTGGCGACCCGCTTGTTTGCCGCCGCCAGGTTGGCCGCTTCCGGACGACGACCGAATGCCGCCACCGCACGCAGGCGCCGGTCGAAGTCGGCCAGGCTGGCAGGCTGCACCGCCAGCACCGACTCGAACTGGCTGTTGTCGAAGCCCTGTTCGGCGTAATAGCCGCGCAGGCGATCGAGGATGAAGTCATACAGTTCGTCGCGCAGGATCGCGCGCCGCTGGGCCGGGTTGATGGCTGGCGGCTTGCCATCCTTGCCCGGTTTCAAGCCGGCCAGCAGCGCGGCATCCGGCACCAGCTCGAGGGCCTCGACCAGGCTGCCACGCAGATCGAGATCCATGCTGGCCTCGATCAGGGTGCGTCCCAGGCCGAGGGCGGCACGACGCAGGGCGAATGGATCCTTGTTGCCACCGGGTTTCATGCCCACGGCGAAAATGCCGGCGAGCGTATCCAGTCGTTCGGCCACCGCGAGCACGCGGCCAAGCAGGCCGGCGGCAATCGCATCGCCGGCGAAACGAGGCTGGTAGTAGCTGTCCAGCGCGGCGGCGACCTCGGCCGGCTCGCCATCATGACTGGCGTAGTAGCGGCCCATCACGCCCTGAAGTTCCGGAAACTCGCCGACCATGCGGGTCAACAGGTCGCACTTGCTAAGGCTTGCCGCCCTGGTCGCCAACGCCGCGTCTGCGCCGACCCGATTGGCGATCACGCGCGCCAGCTCAGCCACGCGCACGCTCTTGTCCCACTGGCTACCCAGTGCCTGCTGGTAGGTGACGCCCTTGAGCTGCTCCTGATAGCCGGCCAGCGGCGTTTTCAGATCCTCGTCCCAGAAGAACTTGGCGTCGGCGAAGCGCGGCCGGATCACCCGTTCATAGCCCTTGCGGATCTCGGCCGGGTCCTTGCTCTCGATGTTGGCGATGCCGATGAAGTGCTCGGTCAGCTTGCCGCCGGCGTCGAACACCGGCACGAATTTCTGGTTGGCCACCATGGTGGTGACCAGCGCCTCGGGCGGCACGCTGAGGAACTCGCGTTCGAAGGTGCAGGCGATCGCCACCGGCCACTCGGTGAGGTTGGCCAGCTCGTCCAGCAGCGCGTCGCCCAGCCGCGGCAGGCCGCCGGTGGCCCCGGCAACGCCCTCGATCTGCGCCTGGATGCGCTGGCGGCGCTCCTGCGGATCGGCCAGCACCTTGCTGGCGCGCATCGAATCGAGCCAGCCGTCGGCATCGGCCACATGCACGGGTTGTGGGTGCATGAAACGGTGGCCACGCGACTTGCGCCCACTCTGCAGGCCCAGCACTTCGCCGTCGACGATCTCCGCGCCATGCAGGATGACCAGCCAGTGCGCCGGGCGCACAAAGCTGTAGTCGTGGTCGGCCCAGCGCATCGGCCGGGGGATGGGCAGCGCCTTGAGTGCCTCGTCGACGATCTCCGGCAACAGTGCCGCGGTCGGCTGGCCGGGCTTGACGGTCCTCGATACCAGCCACGCTCCCTTGTCGGTCTCCAGCTTTTCCAGCTGCTCGACCAGCACGCCGCAGGACTGCGCAAACCCGAGCAAGGCCCGCGACGGTTGACCGTCCGCATCGTAGGCGGCGGCCAGTGCCGGGCCACGGCGTTCGATCGACTGCTGCGGTTGCGCCGCGGCTACTTCGGGCACAAGCACCGCCAGCCTGCGCGGTGAACAATAAGCCCGGGCCTGCTCCAGCCCGGCGGCGATGCCGCGTTTGGCCAGACCATCGCAGACACCGCGCAGGAACGCCGCGGAAAGTTCGTCCAGCGCCTTGGGCGGCAGCTCCTCGGTACCCAGTTCGATCAGCAGTGACTTGGCGGCGATCATGCGGCCAGCTCCTTCGCAGCCTTGTTCGATGCGCTTTTCAGGCCGGGGAAGCCAAGTTTTTCGCGCTGCGCGACATAGGTCTCGGCGACGCCGCGCGACAACGTGCGCACGCGCAGGATGTAGCGTTGGCGCTCGGTGACGCTGATCGCACGGCGCGCATCGAGCAGGTTGAAGGTGTGGCTGGCCTTCATCACCTGCTCGTAGGCGGGCAGGGGCAGATTGGCGGCGATCAACTTGCCCGCCTCCGTCTCGCAGACGTCGAACCAGCGCAGCAGTTCGGCCACGTTGGCGTGCTCGAAGTTGTAGGTGCTCTGTTCCACTTCGTTCTGATGGAACACGTCGCCGTAGGTCACGATGCCCCGCGGCCCGTCGGTCCAGACCAGGTCGTAGACGTTGTCCACGTTCTGCAGGTACATCGCCAGGCGCTCCAGGCCGTAGGTGATTTCCCCGCTCACCGGGCGACACTCCAGGCCGCCGGCCTGCTGGAAATAAGTGAACTGGGTCACCTCCATGCCATTGAGCCAGACCTCCCAGCCCAGGCCCCAGGCGCCCAGGGTCGGCGACTCCCAGTTGTCCTCGACGAAGCGCAGGTCATGGACCAGCGGGTCGAGGCCAAGCTCCTTCAGCGAACCGATGTAGAGCTCGAGGATGTTTTCGGGATTCGGCTTCATCACCACCTGGTACTGGTAGTAATGCTGCAGGCGATTGGGATTGTCGCCATAACGACCGTCGGTGGGCCGGCGCGACGGCTGCACATAGGCGGCAGCCCACGGCTCGGGACCAAGCGCGCGGAGGAAGGTGGCGGGATGGAAAGTGCCCGCGCCCACTTCGGTATCCAGCGGTTGCAAGAGCACACAGCCCTGCGCCGCCCAATAGCGGTTCAGGGTCTGGATGACATCCTGGAAGGTGCGTGCGGACATGGCTTTCCGTGACCTTGATCAAAGCGCGTTAGTATAGCGGCAGCTTGCTTTCCGGCTGCGCTGCAAGCCGGAACAGTCTTGCATCGGAGACCCCTCGATGGCCGCATCACCCGAAATCGCATCCCTGCTCGGCCGTCGCGGTCGGCTCGAACTGGACGAGCTTCTCGCGGCCCTGGTGGTCGACGGCTACCTGCTCGCCGAAGATGCCAAGCAGGTGCGCATGGGCGTGCGCGCCGGACGCAGCACCGTGGAACTTCATCCACTGGTCCTGATCGCCAACGCCAGGCTCGCCAACCAGCACGAGCCGGGTCGGCCGCTGAGCCTGGAGGCATTAACCGAGTGGCTTGCCGGCCATGCCGGGCTGCCCTACCTGAAAATCGACCCGATGAAGATCAACGTCGCTGCGGTCACCCAGGTGGTGAGCCAGGCCTACGCCAAGCGGCACAAGATCCTGCCGATCGCCTCGACCATCGGCGAGGCCACCTTCGCCACCAGCGAGCCGTTCGACGCCGGCTGGGCACCCGATCTGGCGCAGATGCTGCGCCGGGACATCAAGCGGGTGGTGGCCAGCCCGATCGACATCAACCGCTATCTGCAGGAGTTTTACGGGGTACAGCGCTCGATCCAGCTCGCGCACGACGCCAAGACCAGTTCCGACAGCTCCTCCGCCATTCTCAACTTCGAGCAGCTGGTCGAACTGGGCAAGAGCGGCGAGGTCGGCGCCGATGACCGGCACGTCGTGCATATCGTGGACTGGCTGCTGCAGTACGCCTTCGAGCAGCGCGCTTCGGACATCCATCTGGAGCCGCGCCGCGATACCGGCTCGATCCGCTTCCGCATCGACGGCATCATGCAGAAGGTCTTCGAGCTGCCGGCGCCGGTGATGACCGCGGTGACCGCGCGGATCAAGATCCTGGCGCGCATGGACGTCGCCGAAAAACGCCGGCCGCAGGATGGCCGCATCAAGACCCGCTCGGCGTCCGGCCGCGAGGTGGAGCTGCGCATCTCGAACATGCCCACCGCGTTCGGCGAGAAGGTGGTGATGCGCATCTTCGACCCCGACCTGGTGGTGAAGGATTTCGCGCAGCTGGGCTTTTCGCCCAGCGAAGGCCTCAACTGGCGCAGCATGGTCGAGCGGCCGCACGGCATCGTGCTGGTCACCGGCCCGACCGGCTCGGGCAAGACCACCACGCTGTACTCGACGCTCAAGCACCTGGCCACACCCGAGCTCAACGTGTGCACGGTGGAAGACCCGATCGAGATGGTCTCGCCCGAGTTCAACCAGATGCAGGTGCACGCGGCGATCGATCTGGATTTCGCCGCCGGCGTGCGCACGCTGCTGCGACAGGACCCGGACATCATCATGGTCGGCGAGATCCGCGATCTCGAAACCGCGCAGATGGCGATACAGGCCTCGCTGACCGGCCACCTGGTGCTGTCGACCCTGCATACCAACGACGCGCCCAGCGCGGTGACGCGGCTGCTCGATCTCGGCGTGCCGCACTACCTGATCCAGTCCACCCTGACCGGCGTGGTCGCTCAGCGCCTGGTCCGCACCTTGTGTCCCTACTGCAAGCAGGCGTCGAGCCAGAACCCGGCGACATGGGCCGTGTTGACCCATGGCTGGGCGATACCGCTGCCGGAGCAGGTGTTCAAGCCCGTCGGTTGCCTCGAATGTCGCAATACCGGCTTCATGGGCCGCACCGGCATCTACGAGATGATGAAGCTGTCGCCACGCCTGCGCGGATTGATCTCGGCGCATCTGGATTTGAGCGATTTCGGTCGGGCGGCGCTGGCGGAGGGCATGCGGCCATTGCGCATCTCGGCCGCCGACCAGGTCGCCGCGGGCCTGACCACGGTGCAGGAGATTCTCACCGTGCTGCCGCCGATTGATGCTTTCGAGTCGACCGAGCCACCGAGACATTCCACCGATTGACGGTTACCCCGCCGAATGAAGTCCGTACTGATTATCCGCACCGGTCGTGCACCCGACACCATCCGCGCCCGCCATGGCGATTTCCCCCACTGGTTCCGGCTCGGTGCCGGCCTTGACCACAAGCTCCTGCGCACGGTCGATGTCGCTGCCGGTGAAACGCTGCCGGCAGCGAAGGACATCGCCGGCGCCGTCATCACCGGTTCCGCCGCCATGGTCACCGATCGTGCGGCCTGGAGCGAGCGTACGGCGGGGTGGATTCGCGACGCGATGGACGCC
Organism: Lysobacteraceae bacterium; assembly: GCA_028866435.1. Classification (GTDB taxonomy): domain Bacteria; phylum Pseudomonadota; class Gammaproteobacteria; order Xanthomonadales; family Rhodanobacteraceae; genus Rhodanobacter. The sequence goes on from JAGWIC010000039.1 coordinate 27,945, forward strand.
GGCATTCCGTTGTTCGGCGTCTGCTACGGGCACCAGCTGATGGCTCACGCACTCGGCGGTCGGGTCGGCTACCTTCCGGGCGGCCGCGAGATCGGTACCCAGCCGATCGAACTGTCGGCCCATGCCGCCGGCGATGCGCTGACCGGGAAGCTGCCGGGCAGTTTCCGCGCCCACACCACCCACGAGCAGAGCGTGCTGGAGCCTCCTCGCGACGCGGTCGTGCTGGCGCGCTCCGCTCGCGAACCGCACCAGTTGCTGCGCTACGGTGCCAACGCCGTCAGCACGCAGTTCCACCCTGAGTTCAATGCCGAGGTCATGCGCGCCTACATCCGTCGCAAGCACGCCGACATGAGGCGCGAAGGCGCCGACCCACGGCTGGCCTTTCAGGCCGTGGCCGCCACGCCGGTCGCGCGCCGCCTGTTGCGCCAGTTTTCGCGCATGCACGGGTGGACCGGGCTGGACCGGTAGCCGTGCGCCTCACCCGCGCAGGCGCCGGGCGATCGGCTTGCGCGAGAACAGCGCGAACACGATGCCGAACAGGAAGCCTCCGATGTGCGCCCACCATACGTAGGCGCCGTAACTGGGGCCGGCGTAGCTGAATAGCAGCTGCAGCAGGATCCAGATCCCGATCAGCAGGAAAGCCGGGACGCGCACGAACTCGAAATACAGGCCCAACGGCAGCACCAGGCCCAACCTGGCGCGGGGAAACAGCGCCACGTAGGTACCTACCACGGCCGATACCGCGCCGCTGCAGCCGATGATCGGCAGGCGCACGCCCGTGAGCGACAGCGCGCCGATCAGGTTGGCCACGATGCCGCCGATGATGAACAGGAGCAGGAAGCGGAGCGAGCCCAGCGCGCGTTCGCCCGGCAGGCCGAAGATGATCAGGAACAGCAGGTTGCTCAGCAGGTGCAACCAGGTCACGTGAATGAAGAGCGCGGTGAACAGCCGCAGCAGCGCCGGATCCGTCAGCTGCGGCAACAGCGATTCATGCGGGTCGAAGATGTTTGCAGGGACGGTGCCCCATTCCAGCAGCAGGGAAATCCGTTGCGGCGAGGGCGTCAGTGCCAGTCCCACAAAACAGAGCACACAGACGCTGACGATAAGCAATGTTGCCCAGTGCCAGCGGGAACGGGCTCGAGTTTCTACGTGGACGAACAAGTGCGGTCCCTGGAGTGCCCGGGATGTCCCGGCGCGTTGCGAGTCATGAGTTCCGCGGCCTGGACGACATCGCTGCCAGGCCCGCTCGGGCATGATGGCCCTTCGTGGCCGACCGGGCAAATGGTATCTCGTCGTCGGCAACGCCAAAGAAAAACCCCCACCGTTGGCGGTGAGGGTTGTTCGGGATAAAGCCCGTGACGGCGACCTGTTGCCGGCGGCGATCGATGACCGCAACGGCGGCGGCGGCGCAAAGACGAAGGCCTCCCCGGGTGGGGAGGCCTTCTAGGATAAAGCCCCTGGCGGTGACCTACTCTTGCATGGCAAAGCCACACTACCATCGGCGCATGCGCGTTTCACTTCTGAGTTCGGGATGGGATCAGGTGGGACCACGCCGCTATGGCCGCCAGGGAAGGGGTTGAAGCAGCGCATCGCGCGCCGGCTTCAATAAATCGTAAACGAGTGACAAGCGTCGAGGTGAATTCGAATTAATCGAGACGGTGCAAGGAACGTTGCGAAGCGTCTTGGGGTTATATGGTCAAGCCTCACGGCTCATTAGTATCAGTTAGCTGAACGCATTGCTGCGCTTCCACACCTGACCTATCAACCACCTAGTCTTGATGGTGCCTTAAGGAGAGTCAAGCTCTCGGGAGATCTCATCTTGGGGCGTGC
>JAGWIC010000040.1 GCA_028866435.1 Lysobacteraceae bacterium
CAGGTCGGCGTCGGCAAGTTCCCGTGGGCGGCCAGCGGCCGCGCCATCGGCATCGACCGCACCGAGGGCTTCACCAAGCTGATCTTCGACGAGGCCACCCATCGCGTGGTCGGCGGCGGCATCGTCGGCGTGCATGCCGGCGACCTGATCTCCGAAATCGCGCTGGCGATCGAGATGGGCGCGGAAGCGGCCGACATCGGCCTCACCATCCACCCGCATCCCACCCTGAGCGAATCGGTGGGCATGGCGGCCGAGGTGTACGAAGGCACGATCACCGACCTGTACATGCCGAAGAAGAAATAATCGGCGGTCCGCGAAACATCTTCGCGCAGGAAGAGCCCGGGCCTGCCCGGGCTCTTCCGTTTCCGTCGTCACCCCGCGCGGCCGGGCCCGGATGCCGACGGCCTGGCTCTTACTGGCCCGACGGCGTCGGGTTCTGCGCCTTGAACTGCTGCCACTTCTGGCGGCGTGCCTGCGCCTGCGCCCGCAGGGTGGCGGCCTGCGCCTGCTGGGTCGGTGTCAGCACCGCGTAGACCCGCGCGCGCACGTTGGCCATTTGCTCCACGCGGGCCTGGGTCGCCCTGGCGCTGGCCTGGGCCAGGCTGTCGGCCGCCGCCTGATAGCCGGCCGAGCCCGGGGTCATCGCCTCGAACGCCTGACGCTGCTGCTGCAGCGCCTGACGCGCGGTCTTGTTCTGGCTGCGGTGGCTGCGGATGATCTGCCTGATGCTGGCCTTCTGTGCCTCGGTGAGGTTGAGCTTGTGCATCATCATCATCCGGTCGTGGCCGTGATGGCCGTGGCCCTGGCAGCCGTGGCCGCCGCCAGGGGCCGCCACCGCGACGGTGGTGCCGATGGTCAGTGCCGAAGCGAGGGCCAGTCCGAGAAGTGTGTATTTGCGCATGGGGGTCGTCCTTTGTCGTTGGGGGGAAGGTACGCGACCATTTGACGACACCGCGGCGTATATGTTCTTTGCGTGGAGGTAAAGAACGGTAAAGAGCGTGGAAACCGCCCGGCGTTACCGATGGAATGGCTACCATGCAGACCAGCACCCCCTCCCGCATCCTGATCGCCGACGACGACCGCGAGCTGTGTCGCCTGCTGGCCGACTATCTGCAGCGCGAGGGCTTCGTGGTCGACGTCGCCCACGACGGCGCGGGCGCGCTGGCGCAGCTGCGCAACGCGGCCGGGCGCCCCGACCTGCTGATCCTGGACGTGATGATGCCGGGGCGGGATGGGCTCGATACCCTGCGCGAGCTGCGCCTGCAGCATCGGCTGCCGGTGATCATGCTGTCCGCGCGCGGCGAGCCGGTGGACCGGGTGATCGGGCTGGAGCTGGGTGCGGACGACTATCTGTCCAAGCCGTGCCTGCCGCGCGAGCTGCTGGCCCGGGTGCGGGCGCAGTTGCGCCGCCAGGCGCCACTGCAGTCGGGCACGGTGCAGGTCGGCAATCTGCAACTGCTGCCCGGCGAACGCCGGGCGCGGGTGGCCGAGCAGGAGCTGTCGCTGACCGGCGCCGAGTTTCTGCTGCTGCTGGGGCTGGCCCAGCGCGCCGGCGAGCTGGTCGACAAGGCGGCGCTGACCCGGCAGGCGCTGGGCCGCGAGCTGGAGCGGTTCGATCGCAGCATCGACGTGCATGTCAGCCGCCTGCGCCACAAGCTGGCCGAGGCCTCGGCCGAGGCGCCGCGGATCGAATCCGTGCGCGGTTCCGGCTATGTGCTGGTGGTGGGCGCATGAACCCGATCAAGCGTTCGCTGTATTGGCGCATCCTGTTCCTGTTCTGCGTCGCCAATCTGCTGGTGCTGTTTCTCGGCGCCCTGCTGACGCGGGGCTTCATCGCCTACACCACCGCCGTCGAAATCAACTGGGCGGCACTGGCGCAGGACGCCGACCAGGCCTATGTCGACGCCGGCCCGGCCGGCCTGGCCGACTGGCTCGCGCGGCAACGGCAACAGGGGATCGAGGCCAGCCTGTTCGAACACGGGCAGGCCTTGCTGCCGATCCGGCTGTACCCGGGCATGGCGAACCGTCTGCCCGGATGGCTGGCCGCCGACCGCAGCTTCGTGCTGCAACCGCGGCCTGGCCTCTACGTCACCATGCAGCAGGTCACCGGCAGCGACGGGCAACCCCGCCAGCTGCTGGCGATGAGCCGCTCGCATGTGCGCCTGCGCCCGCAGACCCGGGAAAAAATCTACCTGGGCGTGCAACTGGTGCTGGCCCTGCTGTTCATCGCCCTGGTCGGCTGGTGGGTGGCGCGCAGCGTGGCGCGTCCGGTGCAGGCGTTGCGGCGGGCCACCCGGCGCATGGCCGAAGGCGAACTCTCCGCCCGGGTGGGTCGACAGGGTGGGCTGGCCCACGACGAGCTGGCCCAGCTCGCCGATGACTTCGACACCATGGCCGGGCGCATCGAGGCGCTGGTCGCCCACGACCGCGGCGTGCTGCAGGATCTCTCGCACGAACTGCGCTCGCCGCTGGCGCGGCTGCAGCTGATTGTCGACCTCGCCCGGCGCAGCGCCTCGCCGGCGGACGCCGCGCCGTATTTCCAGCAGGCCGAACAGGAAATCGGCCGGCTCGACCGCATGCTGGGCGAAATGCTGGCCCTCTCGCGGCTGGAAGGCCAGCTGCCAGGCATGGACGACGAACAGCTCGACCTCACCGAACTGGTGCGCGGCTGCCTCGAACAAAACCGGCTCGAGGCGGACGCGCGCCGGATACAACTGTGCATGTCCGCGCAGGAGTCGGTGCGGGTGCCGGGCAACGCGATGCTGATCGAACGCGCGCTGGACAACCTGCTCGCCAATGCGGTCAAGTTCAGTCCCACGGGCGGCCTGGTCGGCGTCACCGTGCGCACCGGCCACGGCTACGCCGACATCACCGTGCGCGATCACGGCCCCGGCGTGCCCGAGTCCGAGCTGGCCCTGCTGTTCCGTCCGTTCTACCGCGGCAGCAACGCCGCGCGAGCCGAGGGCCACGGCCTGGGCCTGGCGATCGTGCAGCGCGTGGTGCAGGCGCACGGCGGCAGCATCGAGGTGCGCAACGCCGAAGGCGGTGGCCTGGAAATCCGGCTGCGCCTGCCGCTGGCGTGACCTTGCCCGCCTTGCCCGGTCGGCGCGTGCCCGCCGTAGGAGCGCACCCTGTGCGCGATGCGCCTGGCCCGGATCGAAGGCTTTCGTGTACCCGGCGTCCCACCGCTGCGCGGTGGCGAAAGGCCGGGGGTCGAAAGCGGGAGATCCCTTATGTGCAGGATTTTCAAGACCAAGGTTGTCTCAGGTCGGCCAACAACGGCCGTTCGCCCCTGATGGCTACGGTTTACGTAACACCGCCCCCAACCCCACACAGCCAGCGGATCCGGAAACCAGCGACAGGGCGACCTTACCCCAGTCAGTGACGAAGCCTGCACAAAGGCCGACGTAGTTGCATCTCTGCCAATGAGCAGTCAAACCGAAGTACAGCGCCAATCCAAAGCTAGCCAACGAGGTGGCTAGAATGAAAGTGTGGCGTGAAGGTTTTTTCATGGCTGGTGTCGCCTATGGTGTGTACAAAGGATCTCAGTGGAATTGTGCGGCTCGGTTAAGTATTGAAGTGGCCAACTCGGGCTTCTGCCCTGACAACTGAAACTTGCGATCAGGCGCAATGTGTATGAACGCCTTGGACAAAACCCTCATGCACTGCCCTAGGCTCGTCGATAGTGAGGTGGCCGTTAGGGAACAAAAGGTGGCACCAACATACTGGTCCATTAACGAGCGCGTGGTAGCGAGATCGGAGCGAAGGGTCGCGAGTGCATCGTTGGCCAGCTGATCGAGTGCCAGAAGCTCCATGCCAAGGCTCCAAGTGAAAGGCATTGAACGCGGCCAATACAAGGACCATTGCGGCGGTGTTTCGATGTCTCCCCCCGCCCGCGCGCTGGTGATGGCAGCGTCCATGAGTTCTTTGGCTGGGCGGTTTCAAGGTCCACGTGCAACGTAATCAATGGACCGTGACGTCGTTTGTTTCGGCAAGCTGGAGATGTTCGTTGTACACCTGCAGCGGAGTTCGGAAGTCATGACGCTTGCGCGGCCGGGTGTTGAGGCTCAAGGCAATCTGGTTGAGTTCGGCTTGGCTGTAGACGGACAGGTCGGTTCCCTTGGGCAGGTACTGCCGCAGCAATCCGTTGGTGTTCTCGTTGCTGCCGCGCTGCCACGGGCTGTGCGGGTCGGCGAAGTACACCTGCACACCGGTACGCAAGGTCAACGCATCGTGGTAGCTCATCTCTTTGCCTTGGTCGTACGTCAGCGTTTTGCGCAAAGCTTCGGGGATGCCTTTCAGCGCCTTGCTGAAACTCTCCAGCGCATCGGCCGCGCTGGCGCTGCTCATCTTGGCCAACACCACGAATCCACTGGTGCGTTCGACCAGTGTCCCCACGGACGAACGGTTGCCAGCGCCCTTGATCAGGTCGCCCTCCCAGTGCCCGGGGATCAGGCGATCCGTCACTTCCGGCGGGCGGACGTGGATGCTCTGCATGTTCGGTATCTGGCCGCGTCGATCCGTGCCGCGCGTGCGTGGTTTGCGCGTGCTGCGGCCTTGGCGCAGGCAGGCGATCAGTTCCGTGCGTAGCGCACCTCGTGGCACCAAATACACGGCGCTGTAGATCGTTTCGTGGGACACCCGATAGCTCGCTGTCACAGGGAAGGCTTTTGCCAGTATCCCGGCGATCTGCTCCGGCGACCACTGCGCACGCAACAACGCTTGTACCGTTTCCCACAAGGCCGGGTCATCCAATTTGCGTGGAACACGCGGCTCGGCTCGACGCCGTTGACTATGCTGCTGCGCCGCCTGTGCCTTGTAGGTCGCGGCGCTGGCGCCTGCCCGACGGCACTCCCGACTGATCGTGCTCGCCGCGCGCCCCAGCGACCGACCGATAGCACGCAGACCCTCACCCGATTCCAGGCGTTGTTGGATCTCCACTCGCTCTTCCAGCGTCAGTTCGTTGTACGTTCTCATCGCAACAGCCTATGTCAGATTTGGCAAGGTGTTGCACGTGGAGTTTGAGGCGGCCCTGTTAGCAGCCCGCAAGCCACATCGACCAGTTCGGCTGCGATCAGCGTCTTTAGACTCTTGACGCGATTCTTCCGTTTTCTCCAATCTTCCCATCGGTTGAGGCCGTTGCCGAGCACGACTGCTGCTCCACCAAACAGCGCCCCGGCCAAGGTCGCCGCGGCAGCCTGATCAAGTCCCCAAGGCCGGCAGACGGCAAGCACAAGCCCGATGGCGACGGCAAAGATGAAAACAGCAACCTCAATCACGGCGTTTGCCCCCAGTGTGATGGCGCAGAAAGGCGGGAGTTCTTCAACGCTCGCTGAGCATCTTAGCTCGCGACCATCGTGAACGCCTGATCACCACCGGCGTGGAGAACCACACATTGCTCCGGACGCAACACATGGACGCCCTATACCGCCGTGGGCTCCCCCAAGACCGTTTGCGAAGGGCAGAAAAGGGTCGGTGTCCGCCACCAACAAATCCACCGGATAGAAACCCAGAGCGACCATGTGCCGCGAGTTCGCGCCAGGTTCGATGCCATCACATCAGCCGCCCATCAGGAACCCCAGCTTGCGCTCCCGCGGCAGCTGCCTGATCGCCCATTCCGCCCTCGATGCGCTCGAACGATCCGGATACTCGCGAAAGCCGAGCAATCGCAGCGGCGGGTTGGCGCGGGTGTAGCGGGCGCCGCGGCCGGCGACGTGGGCGGCGTAGCGGGCGTCGAGGTGGTTGGTGATGCCGGCGTACCAGCTGCCGTTCCTGCATTCGATCAGGTACAGGCACCACGCGCCGTTCGCCATGGGCGATCGCGGCGGGCTGGCGGCTGGCGGTGTGGTGGTCACGTGCGCTCCAGGTTGGCGTCGGCGCCGGATTGACTGCCCGGTCGCGTGGCGCAGATTATGTACGCCATCCACCGTCACCGAGTAAGCCGTCATGCACAAGTCATCCCTGCTGGTTGCTGCCCTGGCGCTGGCGCTGCCCGCGCTCACGGCCACGCGCGTCGAGGCGCAGAGCCGTCCCCACCATGTGGTCTGCGAAAACGTGCGGGTCAAGCATGGTGGCGCGAAGGACAGCCACCGCCTTATCGGTACCGGCCTCGGCGCCCTGGCCGGCGGCCTGCTGGGCCATCAGGTGGGTGGCGGCAGGGGCAAGACGCTGGCCACGGTGGGCGGCGCGGTGGCCGGCGGTTATGTGGGCAACCGGGTCGAGAAGCACCAGCAGGACAAGAAAATCTATTACACCACCGAGCGGCGCTGTCACGACGTCAACGACTGAACCGCCCCCGCCCGCATCGGTCGCTGCGGCGCCGGGGCACGCGCGTCGCCGCCGCGGCCTCAATACGGCGTGCCCTCGCGGCGTTGCCGCTGCAGGGCACGGGCATACCATGCGAATTCGTCGAGGAAGCGGTCGAGCGTGCGGGTGACGTGTTCGTTCTGCGCGTGGCCGTCCTCGTCCAGGGCCGTGCCGATGCGCGGGATCGGGCATTCGCTGGGGATGCCGGGCATGCCCAGCTCGGCCAGGGTGGTACGCAGGGCGACCGCCGCGCGCACGCCGCCGAACATGCCGGCGGAGTAGCAGACGATGCCGGAGGGGCGCCAGAAATACTCCTCGAGAAAATGGTCGAGCAGGTTTTTCAGCGCCGGCGGAATGCCGTGGTTGTACTCGGCGCTGACGATCAGGAAGCCGTCGACGCGGCGGTACAGCGAGGCCAGCTGCTGCAGGTTCTCCGGTGCGGTGCCCGCTGCGTATTCCTTGTACATGCGGTCGAGCAGGGGCAGTTGCAGCGCCAGCGGATCGACCAGCTGCGCCGTGTGGCCGCGGGCCTCGAGCGCCCGCAGCACAAGCTTCGCGGCACGGAGGCCCATGCGTTCGCACCGCACCGAGCCGAGCAGGACGGCGATGGACAGCGGGGCATTTTCGTCGGTCATGGCGTACTCCGGGGCAACGTGGCGGCGCGACAAGCGTAGGTCCATCAGATTACGCTGCACCACCACGGGCAGAAAGCGAGCTTCGCCATGACATTGAGGGTATGCATCGCCGGTGCCACCGGCTGGGCGGGTTCCGAGCTGGCGCGGGGCGTCGCCGGGGCCGACGATCTCGCCCTGGTGGCCGCGGTGGCGCGTCGACATGCCGGCCAGGAACTCGGCGCCGTGCTGGGCGAGCCGCGGCTGGCGACGCCGATCTTCCGCACCGCTGCCGACGCGCTGGCGCAGCCGTGCGAGGTGTTCGTGGAATACACCAGGCCGGACAGTGCCAAGGCCAACATCCTCGCCGCGCTGGAACACGGCGCGCACGTGGTGGTCGGCACCTCGGGCCTCACTGACGAGGACTATGCGCAGGTCGACGCCCTCGCGCGCGAGCGCCGGCGCGGCGTGCTGGCCTGCGGCAACTTCGCGCTGACCATGGTGTTGCTGCAGAAGTTTGCGGTGATGGCGGCGAAATACATCCCGCAGTGGGAGCTGATCGACTACGCCAGCGCGGGCAAGCCCGATGCGCCCAGCGGCACGGTGCGCGAACTGGCCAACCGGCTCGGCCAGGTGCGCCAGCCGGTGCTGCAGGTACCGATCGGGCAGACCGTGGGCGAGCCCGCCACGCGTGGCGGCAACCTCGCCGGCAGCCAGGTGCATGCGGTGCGGCTGCCGGGTTTCGTGATCGGCGCCGAGGCGATCTTCGGCATGCCCGACCAGACCCTCAGCCTGCGCCACGACGCCGGCAACAGCGCGAAGCCCTACGTGGACGGCGCGCTGCTGGCGATCCGCAAGGTGTCCGGTCTCATCGGCCTGCACCGGGGCCTGGATACGGTGCTGGAGCTCTGAGCGGGGCGGCTCAGGCCGGCGGCGAAAGCCGTGCGTGCCGCGGCCACGAGCCCAGTAGCCAGGACACCGCCATACAGGCCGCGAACGCCACCGGCCAGCGTCCGGCCAGCGGCTGCAGGGCGGACAGGGCGCCGACCAGCGGTGACAGCCAGGTGCCGCCGTACAGCGTCGTCACCACGACGGCGGCCAGCGCCAGCAGCCCGCCCAGCGCCAGCGTGAGCGCGCGTTCGAAGCCGATATCCGCCGCCGGCGCGGCAGCGGCGGCCCGCGCCGCCACCTGTTGCGCAAAGTCTGCCGGCAGCGCGGCATCCAGCGGCTCGCGCAGCGCGCGGGCGATGCGCCGGTAGCGCCGCACGCGCGGCGCGTCGGCGGCCGCATCGAGCCGCAGCCGCTCGCGCCGCATGGCCAGTTCCTGCGCCTGCCATTCGCGTTCGCGGGCGGCGTCGTCGAACGCTGCGATGGTGTCGTCGAGGTCGTGGTTCATGCGGCAACTCCGCTACGGGTGTCGAGCAGGCCGCGCAGGCGCAGGCGCGACCGGTACAGGTGACTCTTGATGGTGCCGCAGGGCAGGCCGGTGATCTGCGCCATTTCGGCAATCGGGGTTTCGTCGAGGTAATACAACGTCAGCAGGGTCCGCTGCAACGGCGGCAGCGCGTCGATGGCCAGGTGCAGCTGGCGTGCCAGTTCCTCGTCGGCACAGGCGCCCTCGAGGTCGAAGCCGTCGCCAAGCTGTTCCAGCAGCGCCTCGCTGCCGCCGTCGGCGTGCTCGAGCAGGGGAATGCGCTTGTGCTGCAGGTGGCGCAGGGCGATGGTGTAGGCGACCCGGCCGATCCACGATTTCAGCGCGCTTTCGCCGCGGTATTGATGCAGGCACTGGTGCACGCGCAGAAAGGTGTCCTGGCACAGGTCACGGGCATCCTCGGGGTGGCGCACCATGCGGTAGACGATGTGCCAGCACAGGCCCTGGTACTCGCGCACGAGGCGCTCGAACGCGCCCGGCCGGCCGGCCAGCACGGCGTCGACCAGCTCGCGGTCAGGGCGGTGTATGTCATCCATGGCGCAAGAGATACGCCTGGCGGCGCTGCGGTTGCAACGGTCGCGCTGCAACCGGCGCCAAGGCGGAGGTATCTGTGGTTTCCGTCATCCAACCACTGAAGGAGAACCCCATGGATCTCGGCCTGCTCGTTCCGATCAGCCTGTTCGTCTGCATTACCTATGCCATCAAGGTCGTGGTCGACGCACGCACCCGCAGCCGCATGATCGACGCCGGTGGCGCGGAGGAAATGGTCAGCGCGATCATGCGCGACGAGGAGCAGCGCCGGCGCCACGCGTCCCTGCGCTGGGGCATCGTGCTGCTGTCGGTCGGCGCCGGCTTCGGCCTGATCCAGTGGTTCGGCTGGCAGCAGGTGACGCCGGGCATGATCGCCGTGCTCGCCGGCGCCACCGGCCTGGGCAACCTGGCGTTCTTCGCGATCGCCCGCAAGCTGGGCTGAGCCGGCGCCGGCGGCGCTCCCATCGGTCGGGTAGGCGCCGTCGCCGCCGCATGCTAATTTCCCCGGAGGCGGGCGGGGGGCTCGCCACCAGGGAGAACATGCATGGCAGCAGCGAACGTTCGCGTCGAGTCCGTGACCAAGCGATTTGCTGGGCATACGGCCGTCAACCAGCTCTCGATGGAAGTCGCCAGCGGCGGCATCTACGGCCTGCTCGGGCCCAACGGCGCGGGCAAGTCGACCACGATCCGCCTGATCATGGGCATCCTCGAGCCGGACCAGGGCAAGGTGCTGCTGTTCGGCTCGGACCACGGCAGCCGCAAGCTGTCGCAGCGCATCGGCTACCTGCCGGAAGAGCGCGGGCTGTACAAGAAGATGAAGGTGCTCGACCACCTGATCTTCCTCGGCGAGACCAAGGGCATCTCGCGCGCCGACGCCCGCCGCCGCGCGCACGACTGGCTGGAGCGCCTCGGCCTGGGCGCCTGGGCCCTGAAGAAGGTCGAGGACCTGTCCAAGGGCATGCAGCAGAAGGTGCAGTTCGCCGGCGCGCTGCTGCACGAGCCCGAGCTGGTGATCCTCGACGAGCCGTTCTCCGGGCTGGACCCGGTCAACGCGCAGGTGATGAAGGACATCGTGGTGGCGATCGCCGCCGAAGGCCGTACCGTGCTGTTCTCGACCCACGTGATGGAGCAGGCCGAGCGCATGTGCGACCACGTGACGATCATCGCCCGCGGCGAAACCGTGGTGAGCGGGCCGCTGGCGCAGGTCAAGGCGGATTTCGGCGGGCGCCATGTCGCGCTGGCCTTCAGCCACGACAGGCCGCGCGCCGAGGCGATCCTGACCGACCGCGCGCTGGTCGCCCACCTCGACGACTACGGCGCCAGCGCCGAGCTGCAGATGGCCGCCGGCGCCGACCCCGGGCAACTGCTCGCCGCGCTGGTGCGCGAAGGCGTGGGACTGCGCCGGTTCGAGGTGGTCGAGCCGTCGCTGCATGCCATTTTCATCGCCAAGGTCGGCGCCGATGCCGCCGTCGCGCCCGCCCGCGCAGGAGCCGCCGCATGAAGAAGATCATTGCCGTCGTCCGCCGCGAATTCGTCGAGCGGGTGCGGACCAGGGCGTTCGTGATTTCCACCGTCATGCTGCCGGTGTTCATCGTGCTGATGGCGGTGTTGCCGGGGCTGATGATGCGCGGCACCGACCACACCAGCCGGGTGGCCGTGGTGGATGCCTCCGGCATCGGGCTGGGCCAGCCGGTGAGCGCGGCGATGCTGGCGGAGAAGCTCGGCGACAGGCCGGATGCCCCGCCGCGCTACAGCGTGCAGGTGTTCCCGGCCAGCGCGGCGCAACTGGCCGCGGTGCGCGACGGGCTGATCGCCCGGACCGCCTTGGCGAAGGATCGCCGGGCGCACGGCTGGGACGGCGTGATGGTGCTCGGCGCCGACACCCTGGCCAGCGGCAGGCTGGCGTATTACGGCGGCAATGTCGGCGCGGTGCAGTCGATGTCGCAGTTGCAGCGCACGGTGTCGAACGCGCTGGCCACGGTGCGGCTGGGCAAGTCCGGCGTGGATGCGGCGCTGGTGAAGAAGGCGATGGCCGCGGCCGAGATGGACACCACCAAGGTGTCCGACGGCAAGCTGACCGGGCAGAGCGGCCAGGACTCGTTCCTGATCGCGTACTTCATGGGTTTCGTGCTGTACATCTCGATCCTGCTGTACGGCCAGCAGACGATGACCTCGGTGATCGAGGAAAAGACCTCGCGCATCATGGAGGTGCTGACCTCGTCGTTGACGCCGTTCCAGATGCTGCTGGGCAAGGTGCTCGGCGTGGGCCTGGCCGGGCTGGCGCAGATGGCGATCTGGGTCGGCTCGGTTTTCGTGGTGAGCAGCAAGGGCGCCGAGATCGGCGCGATGTTCGGCATGGGTGCCGACGCGCTGCGGCAGTCGCCGATCCCGTCGGTGCCGGCGGGCCTGCTGCTGGTGTTCCTGCTGTACTTCGCGCTCGGCTTCCTGCTCTATGGCGCGCTGTACGCGGCGATCGGCGCGATGTGCAACACGGTCCAGGAGACCCAGCAGTACGCGATCTTCGTCACCGTGTTCATCCTGGTCGGCTTCTTCGCCGTGTTCAGCCTGATCAAGGACCCCACCGGCGGGCTCGGTGTGGCCATGTCGTATATCCCGTTCTTTGCGCCGTTCACGATGCCGGTGCGCTGGTCGATGAGTTCGGTGCCGCCGCTGCAACTGGCGCTCTCGCTGGGCCTGATGGTGGTCGCCCTGCTGGCCTGCGTGTGGCTGGCGGCACGCATCTACCGCACCGGCATCCTGATGTACGGCAAGAAGCCGTCGTGGGGCGAGCTGTGGCGCTGGATCAGGGCCTGAAGGGCGATCTGTAGGAGCGCACCCCGTGCGCGATCCGCTTGCTGTCGACAAGAGCGGATCGCGCGCAGGATGCGCTCCTACGGGGATCGATGCGCCGGGGCGTCGAACAGGTCGGCCTGCGCCTGGTAGCTGTCGCGGTCGACGAAGCCGGACAGGCCGACGCCGACCAGCCGATAGCGTTCGCCGGCGTCGCGTTCGACCCGCTCGCGCAGGGCGCAGGCGATGTCGCCCAGCTCGCTGGCCGAGCGCGGTTGTTGCGGCGCGGTCAGGCTGCGGGTGAGGGTGCGGAAATCGGCGGTTTTCAGTTTCAGCACCACGGTCCGCGCCAGCCGCTCGTGCTCGCGCAGATAACCGGCCCAGGCCTTGTCGGCGAGCCGGCGGATGTGCGGTTCCAGTTCGTCCAGCAGCAGGTCGTGCGCGAAGGTGTCCTCGGCCGATATCTGCAGCGTCGGCCGCTCGGTCTGCACCGGATGCTCGTCGATCCCCTGCGCCAGCTCGTGCAGGCGCACGCCCCAGCGGCCGAAGCGCATCTCCAGTTCGGCCAGGGCGCGTGAACGCAGTTCGCCGACGCTGCGGATGCCCATGTCGGCCAGCTTCGCCTCCATCACCTTGCCCACGCCCGGCAGCCGCCCCACCGGCAGCGGCGTGAGGAAGGCCTCGACCTGCTGCGGCCGGATCACGCACAGGCCGTCGGGCTTGTTCCAGTCCGAGGCGATCTTGGCCAGGAACTTGTTCGGTGCCACGCCGGCCGAGGCGGTCAGCGCGGTCTCTTCGCGGATCGCCGCGCGGATCGCCTCGGCGGTGGCGGTGGCCGAGGGCAGGCCGCTGCGGGTCACAGTGACGTCGAGATAGGCCTCGTCCAGCGACAGCGGTTCGATCAGCTCGGTATGCCGCGCGAAGATCTCGCGGATCTGCCGCGACACCGCCTTGTAGCGGGTGAAATCCGGCGGCACGAACAGCAGCTGCGGGCACAGCCGCTCGGCCCGCAGGGCCGGCATCGCCGAGCGCACACCGAACAGCCGCGCCTCGTAGCTGGCCGCGCACACCACCGAGCGGGCGCCACGCCAGGCGACCGCCACCGGCCTGCCGCGCAGGGCGGGGTCGTCGCGCTGTTCCACCGACGCGTAGAACGCATCCATGTCGACATGCAGGATTTTTCGGGGTGGCGAAGGCACGCGGCGAACCGGCGGGGAACCGGGCCTGATTCTAGGCGGTGCCGCCCGCACCGGCGAGTGGCGTGCGCGGGCACGCCGGCGGCTTCAGTCCGCGGCGGCGCCGATGTAGACCCAGGCCTGGATGCCGGAGGCGAGGGTGACGGCGACGCGGCGGTAGTCGTCGACCTCGTAGGCATCGGCGCGGGACAGCTCGTCGGCGCTGATGCGCAGGACGGTGCCCGCGACCTCGTCCTGCGGCCGGCCGGTGCGGTGCACGATCGGGTGATGGCTGGCGCCGCTGGTGGCGACCACCTGCGGATCGTCGATGCGGATCAGTTCGCAGCGGTAGCCGGGCAGGCGGTCGGACTGGCCGGCCAGCAGACGGCCGAAGGTGGCCAGCTGCACGGCGGGGGTTTGCAAGGTGCCGTAGGAGAACAGGTATTGGCCGGGATCGGCCGGCCGCGCTGGCAGCTGGTCGAGCCGTTGCGCCAGCTGCCGCGCGAAAAGCTCGGCCGCCTGCGGCTGGCCGTCCAGGAACAGGGACGGCTCGATCATTTCCAGCTCCATGACCAGGAACCGGCCCGCGCGGACCACGCCGTCCACGCGCACGTAGCCGTGGTCGCGGTGGCCGATGGCGGCGACCACGGCGAGCGCCTGTGCGGCGGATGCCAGCGTCGCCGCGCCCGGTCGCATCGGCTCGGTGCTGCCGCCGTACTCGCTCTGCACGCGGTAGTCGCCGCTGGCGGGGCGCTTGAGCACGGCATGGCTGAACTCGCCGCCGAAATACAGCAGCGACCATTCACCCTCGCTGACGATCTCTGCCACGAACGGCTGCACCAGATAATCGAACTGCGGTGGCAACTGCGTCACCGCCTGCATGAAGGCGGGCTCGCCGACAGTGCCGCGCAGCGTGTGCCAGGCGCCACCGCTGATGGTCGGCTTGATCACCACCTGCTGCGCCGGCATCGTCGCCAGCACATCAGGCAACTCGCGCGCGCCGGCAAGCCGGGTCGGGATGATCGCCACACCGTGCCGGGCCAGTTCGAGCAGGTAGCGCTTGTCGCTGTTCCAGCGCAGCAGCGCGCTGTCGTTGATGGTGGGAGTACCCTGTGCGTCGAGTCGATCCAGCCACGCCAGGAAATCCGCGTGTTGCTTGAAATAATCCCAGATCGTGCGGATCAGCACCGCGTCGAAAGCCGACCAGTCGACCGCCGGGTCATTCCACACGCACACCACCAGCGTCACGCCGCGCCGTTCCAGCGCGGCGGCCCATGCCGCGTCGTCGGGCTGGATGCCGGGGTAGTCGGCCGACGTGGCGACGGCAAGCCGGCGGGAGCTGGGGCGATCAGGCATGGCGGCATGTTGAGCAGGTGGCAGGGACGCCGGGCGAGGGGCGCCGCTGGAGTGTGACGCATGGCGGCCCGCCTGTGCACCGGCCCGTCGCCGCGGCCTGCCGGAAATGGCGAGGTTGGCGGCGGCAGCGATCCGGGGCTGGCCGAAACCGTGCCCGGGATGTCATCTTAGCGACCATGACGACCGAACCCAGCCAGACCTACGCCCGCCGCCTCAACACCTGGGACGCCGCGATGATCGTGATCGGCGGGGTGATCGGCGCCGGCATTTTCCGCACCCCGGCCACCGTCGCCGAGCGCACCGGCTCGGGTGCGCAGGTGCTGGTGCTGTGGGCGATCGGCGGCCTGCTCACCCTGGCCGGGGTGTTGTGCTACGCCGAGCTGGGCGCGCGCCGGCCGCAGGCGGGCGGCACCTATGTCTACCTGCGCGAGGCGTTCGGCAAGCTGCCGGCGTTCCTGTTCGGCTGGACCATGGCGCTGATCAACTACCCCGGCAGCGTGGCGGCGGTGGCGACCACCTTCGCCGACTATTTCTGCGCGGCGGCAGGCTTGCCGGTGCCGTACATCAAGCCGTTGGCGGTGGGCGCGATCGCCTTCATCGTCGGCGTCAACCTGTTCGGCATCCGCGCCGGCTCGATCGTGCAGAACATCTTCACCGTGCTGAAGCTGGCCGCGATCGCCCTGCTGGTGGTGGTCGGGCTGGTGCTGGCCCATGGACACCTGGGCCCGGTGCTGGCGACGGACACGGCGCACCCGGTGCCTTCCGGGGCCTTTCTCGGCGCCTTGCTGCCGGTGCTGTTCGCCTACGGCGGTTTCCACTACCTCAACGACCTGGCCGGCGAAGTGCGCAATCCGCAGCGCACCCTGCCGCGCGCGCTGGGCATGGGCATGGCCGGCGTGGTGACCTGCTACGTGCTGGTCAATGTCGCCTACCTGGCCGGGCTCGGCCATGCCGGCCTGGCCGCCAGCCAGGCACCGGCGGCCGACCTGATGCGGCGGCTGTTCGGCGAGCACGGCGCCACGGTGATCGCGGTGGGCATCGCCTGTTCCACCTTCGGCTACTGCAACATCGCCATCGCCGGCGGCGCGCGCGTGCTGCAGACGATGGGGGCGGACGGCATGTTCTTCCGCGCCGCGGGGCGGATCGAGCCGCGCACCCGCGCGCCGCAGGTCGCGCTGGCGGTGCTGGGGCTGTGGGCGATCGTGCTGACCCTGTCCGGCAGCTTCGGCCAGCTGCTCGACTACACCACGGTGGGCGAGTGGCTGGCGCATGTGTTCGGCATCGCCACGCTGTTCTGGTACCGCCGCCATTTCCACGACCAGCCTTCGCCGTACCGGGTGCCGCTGTATCCGTTGTTGCCGATCCTGTTCGTGGTGACCGTGTTTGGCGTGATCGTGGCCACGGCGATCCACACCCCGCGCGATGCCGGCATGAGCCTGCTGATCATCGCGCTGGGGGTGCCGGTGTACGGGTTCTGGCGGTATCGCTCGCGCCGCCGCCCGGCGTAGCCGGCGTTCACCCGTGGCGTCGGCATAATGGCCGCTGCTTTCCGCTGGTGCTGCGTCGATGAAACGTCATCTGCTGTGCTGCCTCGGTCTGGCCGTGCTGGGTGCCTGCCAGGCGGCGGTGCCTGGCCTGCCGGATCTGGCCGCCGTGCCGGCTGCCGGGGTCGGCCTCGACCAGGTCCGCACCGCGGGGGCGGTCGAGCACGCCAGCGACGGCGTGGCGCAGCGCCGCTACGGGTTCCTGCCCGCAGCCCATCCGCGGATCGTGCTTGCGCCCGGGCGCGGCAGCTGGGACTGGTCCGGCCAGGGCGAGCTGCGCCTGCGCGTGCAGAATGCGATGCCATGGGCGGTGACCCTGCGTGTCGATATCGACGGCACGGCCCGGGGCCAGCACCTTGAGGCCACCGTCGGCGTTCCCGCCGGGCCGGCACAGACCCTGGTGATCCCGTTGCAGGCCACCTCGCCGCGGGCGCAGGGCATGCGGGTCGGTCCGCCGATGCCGTTCGACGACCACGGCCAGGCCATCTTGCTGGCGACCACGGTGCAGGGCCAGTTGGACCTGCGCCAGATCGGCGCGGTGCGGCTGGAAGTGCCGGCGCCACGGACCGAGCAGTCCATGTTGTTCGGTCGCGTGGATACCGCGCCGGGCACGGCGGCGCTGCACGCTGCCTATGCCGGCATCGTCGACCGCTACGGCCAGTTCAGCCGCGCCAGCTGGCCGCAGAAGATCGCCACCGATGCCGCGCTGCAGGCGGCGGTGAAAGCCGCTCCGGCGGCATCACCGGCGAGCGGACTCGATGCCTACGGCGGACGTCTGGACATCCATGGCCTGGGCCGCAGCGGCTGGTTCCATACCCGGAAACTGGACGGCCGCTGGTGGCTGGTCACGCCCGCGGGCCATGCGTTCTTCTCGCTGGGGGTCAACGCGGTGACGCCCGACGGCGGGCGCAGCTACGTCCAGGGGCGGCGGTTCATGTTCCGCGACCTGCCGCCGGACCGCGGCGAGTGGGCGGCATTCTACGGCAGCGGCGACAGCCGTCGCGCCGAGCAGGCGGCCAGCGCCGGGGTCGGCGACAACCACGGCCGCTGGTTCGATTTCTATGCGGCCAACCTGTATCGCGTCGACGGCAGCAACTGGCTCGCCGCCTGGCGCAGCCGCACCCTGGATCGCCTGCATGCGTGGGGCTTCAACACCATCGGCAACTGGAGCGATGCCGCGCTGGGCCGGGCGCACCGGCTGCCGTACACGCGCTCGATCAATATCGCCGGCGACTACGCCAACGTCGCCAGCGGCTACGACTACTGGGGCCGCATGCCCGATCCGTTCGACCCGCGCTTCGCGCAGGCCACCGAACGGGCGGTGGCGAAAGCCAGTGACGGGGTGCGCGACGATCCATGGTTGCTCGGCTACTTCGCCGACAACGAACTGGCGTGGGCCGGCAGCGGCCCGCAAGGGCGCTGGGGCCTGGCGCTGGGCACGCTGGCCGGCGACGCGCACAGCCCGGCCAAGCAGGCCTTCATCGCGATGCTGAAGAAGCAATACGTGGCGCCGGAAACCCTGGGCAGCGCGTGGGGCATCGCGCTGGCTTCATGGGATGCGCTGGAGGCCACCGGCTTCCGTGCGCCTGTCCCGGACGAGTCGCACCCGGCGATCGCCCACGACTACAGCGCCTGGCTGCGCCGCTACGCCGACGCCTATTTCCGCACCGTGGCCGCGGCGATCCACCGGCACGATCCGCACCACCTTTTCCTCGGCGGCCGCTTCGCGGTCAACACGCCCGAGGCCGTCGCCGCCTGCGCGCAGTATTGCGACGTGGTCAGCTTCAACGTCTACGCCGATCTGCCGCAGCACGGCTTCGATGCGGCCGCCATGCGGAAGCTCGACAAGCCGGTGCTGATCAGCGAATTCCACTTCGGCTCGGCCGACCGCGGGCCGTTCGGCAACGGCGTGGTGGCGGTCGCCAGCGAGGCGCAACGCGGCGGCGCCTATGCCCGGTTCATCGCCGCTGCGGCCGGCGACCCGCAAATCGTCGGTGCGCACTGGTTCGAATATGCCGACCAGCCGGTCACCGGGCGACTGCTGGATGGCGAGAACAGCCATATCGGGCTGGTGGGGATCACCGATATTCCGTTTGGTGGATTTGTGGGGGAGGTAAGGGCAGCGAATATGAAGGTTGCGCTTGAACGTGAGTGACAGGTTGCAGGCGGCCGAGGTGCGGCTGGGAGCGGGCTTGATTGGCCATGTCCCTATCGGTCCAGTGTGGCCGTGACACGGGATGTCGGTGAACCCGGGAAGGGATCGGGTGACGTTGAATGTTCTCACCTTGGTTCGCGGCCCGCCGCGGGCTCGCTGGTGTGGGCATGCAGACCGGAGGAGTGGTCTCAAAACGTGCCAGATCAGCCGCCCTCCACCGACTGATCCAGATACGGCGCCAGCGTCCGCGCAATCCAGTTCATGAATTCCTGCGCACGTTGGGGCAGGTGGCGGCGGTGGGCGTAGAGCAGGGAAACCGGCATCGGTTCGGCAGGATGGTCGGGCAGAACTTCGACCAGCACGCCCCGGTCGATCAGCGCTTGCAGGCCGGCGGCGGGTGCCTGGATCAGGCCCAGGCCGGCGACGCAGGCGGCGCGATAGGCTTCGCTGCTGTTGACGGTGAGCACGCCGGCCATCGGCAGCGAGGCGTAGCCGTCGCCATCGGGGTATTCCCAGCCGGGCGAGCGGCTGCCCAGGGTGGAGACATAGTGGATCAACCGGTGGTTTTTCAGATCATCCAGCGACCGCGGCATGCCGTGTCGTTCGATATAGCCGACACTGGCGCAGTTGATGATGCGGAACACGCCTAGCGGTCGCGCGATCAGGCTGCTGTCGCCCAGCGTACCCACCCGCACCACGCAATCGAAGCCTTCGCGCACGAGATCCACCAGCCGGTCGGTGCTGCTGAGCTCCAGTTCGATCAGCGGATGGGCGTCGAGAAATTCCGGCAGCCGCTCGATGATGAAGTGCAGCGCCAGGCCGCTGGACATGTCCACCCGCAGGCGTCCGCGCAACGCCTTGGCGCCGCGCTGGAACATCGACTGCAGCTCGTCGACATCGGCCAGCAGATCGCGGGCGCGCTCGTAGAAGGCCAGGCCATCCTGGGTCATCTGTACCTTGCGCGTGGTTCGGTGCAGCAGCCGCGTGCCGAGTGAGGTTTCCAGCTGCTGCACGGCGGTGGAGGCGGTGGCCTTGGGAATGCCCAGGCTGTCGGCGGCGCGGGTAAAACTGGTCAGCTCCGCTACCCGCAGGAAGATCTGCATCGCATCGAGTGATTTCATGGGACGGTGCCTCGCGAGTAGATTGTTCGGATAAAGCGAACATATAAATCATTAGAAGGTGATTTATCCAACTCAAAGCATCCAATAAAGTAATTCGATGGCCCTAGCCATCCCCTTTCATCGCAGAGGAACTATCCATGAACGACGTCACCCACCCGATTGCGCTGATCACCGGCGGCAGCCGCGGCCTCGGCAAGAACACCGCGCTGAAGCTGGCCGAGCAGGGCAGCGATGTGATCCTCACCTACATACACAGCAAAGAGGCGGCCGAGGCCGTGGTCGCCGAGATCAAGAAGCTGGGCCGTCAGGCGATCGCCTTGCCGCTGGATGTGGGCAAAAGCAACAGCTTCGACGCTTTTGCCCGCCGGGTGCGCGAGGTACTGAGCAGCCACTGGCAGCACACGCACTTCAACTACTTGGTCAACAACGCCGGCAGCGGCCTTCATGTGCCGTTTGCCGAAACCACCGAAGCGCAGTTCGACCAGATGGTGGCCGAACACCTGAAGGCGCCGTTCTTCCTGACCCAGAAGCTGCTGCCACTGCTCGCTGATGGTGGCCGCATCATCAATATTTCCAGCGGGCTGGCGCGCTTCAGCCTGCCCGGGCATGCAGCGTATGCGGCGATGAAGGGGGCGGTGGAGGTGCTTAGCCGCTATCAGGCGAAGGAGTTGGGCGTGCGTGGCATTGCGGTGAACGTGGTGGCGCCCGGTGCGATCGAAACCGATTTCGGCGGCGGCGTGGTACGCGACAACCCGCAGATGAACCAGGGCGTCGCCGCGATGACCGCACTCGGTCGCGCTGGCGTGCCGGACGATATCGGCGGCGTGATCGCCTCCCTGCTGCAGCCGGCCAACCGCTGGATCAACGGCCAGCGCATCGAGGCCTCGGGCGGCATGTTGCTGTAGGTGCTGGCTGGCGGGCAGACTTGAGCGGGCCGCACTGGCGCTGCCTTGCGTTCGATTTGTGGGCATGACAGGCTGGATAGAGGCTGTCCCATGGCCGCCTCGATATGCGCGTACCCCCATGTGGCGCGCCACGATGCGCTTGGCGTCCATCGGCAAGCACAAGCTCCGGCACCTTCGACGATGACTGATTCGACAAACAAGTACTGGGATCGCGCGCAGCGCTATCTGGCCGGTGGTCAGATCACGGCGGCGCGCTTTTCGCTGGAGTCGTTGCTGCAACGTCATCCGGGACATGTTCCGGCAATGCTGATCCTGGTGGGGATTGCGTTGACCGAGCATCGCGTGCGCGCGGCGACCGAACTGGCACTGACGGCCGCGGGCCGG
The DNA here is from genome assembly GCA_028866435.1 of Lysobacteraceae bacterium. GTDB lineage: Bacteria > Pseudomonadota > Gammaproteobacteria > Xanthomonadales > Rhodanobacteraceae > Rhodanobacter. The sequence continues at coordinate 20,311 of JAGWIC010000040.1, forward strand.
CTGCCGGAGGACATCGGCTTGATTGCCGACATCGCGCATGCGCTGGTGCAGGTAGGTGAGACGGTGGCGGCACGGGCGTGCCTGGACCACCCGATGGTGGCCGCATCGCGCAATGCCGTCGAACTGGCGCGATTGGCGAAGCTGCGCCAGTCGCTGGGCGAGGACGCGAAGGCGCTGGCCTTGCTCGATCGCGCCGACGCGGAGGGGCTGGACAGCGCGCAGTTCAGGCTCGAGCGCGGGCAGGAACTGATCATTGCCGGTCGATTGCCCGAAGGCGAGGCGGAACTGCTGGCGAGCTGGCGCCTGCGGCCACGCCACGGCCTGACGGCGTTGGAGCTGGCGCGGCTGCGCGAGCAGACGCCGCAGGACAACCACGTGGCCGATTTGCGGTTGCGCCTGCAGCAAGTGCAGCACGGGAGCGAGGATCATTCGGCGCTGCTGTTTGCGCTGTACAAGGAGCTGGAGGATATCGGCCAGTACGACGAGGCATGGGAGGCGTTGGCGCAGGCGAATGCGCTGATGTTCGCGCGTCAGAAGCACGATCCCGAGATCGCCTGGCGCCAGTTCGACAGCCTGATCGCGCGTTGCACGGCGGAGTTTCTGCAACCGTCGCCGACGCGCCATGGCGGGCCGCAGCCCATCTTCATCATCGGTATGCCGCGTTCGGGCACCACGTTGCTGGAGCGGGTACTCAGCAATCATTCGCAGGTGGCATCGGCGGGTGAGCTCAGTGATTTCGGCCTGCAGCTACGTTGGTGCGTGGATCACGGTCGCACCCTGGACGAAGAGGTCATCCAACGATTGCCCGCGCTCGACTACGCGGAGCTGGGCCGACGCTATCTGGAGCGCACCCAGTGGCGCGCTCATGGCAGGGCATTTTTCGTCGACAAGATGCCGCGCAACTGGATGGTGGCCGGATTGATCCATCGTGCCCTGCCGCAGGCGCGCATTCTCAATCTGGTGCGCGACCCGATGGATGTGTGCTTCTCCAACTACCGCACCTGGGTGATGGGCGAGGCATTCCCGTGGAACTACGACATCCACGCGCTGGCGGCACACTATCTGCAATACCGGCGGGTGATGGACCATTGGCATGCCGCCATGCCGGGGAGGATCCTCGACGTGCCCTATGCCGAACTGACGGGAGATCCGCAAGCCACTGCCCGCAAGGTATTCGATTTTTGCGGCTTGGCATGGGAGCCCGGCTGCATCGATATCACGCGCAACAAGGCCACGGTCGCCACGTTGAGCGCGGCCCAGGTACGCGAGCCGATCCACCAGCGCTTTTTCGGCGAGTGGCGGCGCTATGAGCGGCAGCTGCAGCCGCTGCTCGAGGCGATCCGCAGCGTGCGCTGACGGATCGTGGCGTGGCCGCTTCGTGCAGAGCTGCCGGGCTTCGATCGGCTGGTGAATCCGCCCGTGCGGCAGGCTATCCGCCGCTTTCTACCGCCTCTTGCTTTATTTTCACCAAAAAAGGTGAAAAGATGGCGGCCATGAGCCTGCAACTGACCAGCCGTCAATCCAACATCCTCGATTTCATCCGCGCCCGGCTGGAGCAGACCGGGCAGGCGCCGACGCTGGAGGAGATCGGCCAGGCGATGGGGCTGGCGAATGTCAGCGCGGTGCTGAAGCACGTGCGTTCGCTGGAGGCCAAGGGGCGGCTGCTGATCGAGCCGAACCGCCCGCGTGGGATCCGGCTGGTGAGCTCGGCCGATGCGTTGGACGCGGACACCATGGAGTTGCCGCTGGTGGGCCGGATCGCCGCCGGCGAGCCGTTGTTTTCCGGGTCGCGGGTCGAACGCACGTTGCGGGTGTCGCGCTGGCTGTTCCGGCTGCCGCCGGACTACCTGGTGCGGGTGGTCGGCGATTCCATGCGCGACGAGGGCATCCTCGACCAGGACCTGGTCGGCGTGCATGCCACCCCGGTGGCGCGGCATGGCCAGGTGGTGGCCGCAAGGGTCGGCGGCGACCGCTTCACGATCAAGCGGCTGCACTGGCAGGGCGGGGTGATCCGGCTGCTGCCGAACAGCCCGGGCTATCAGCCGATCGATCCGGACCCGACCGAGGATTTCGCCATCGAAGGCCTGTTTGCCGGCCTGCTGCGGGGCAGCTGATGAGCGCGGCGGTGGCCTTGTCCAGCTTGCTCGACGCGCAACAGGTCTGGCGCGGGCGTGCCGCGCCGGCTTGCCGCGGCGAGCAGCCCACCGGCTGGGCCGCGCTCGATGCGGTGCTGCCCGGCGGCGGCTGGCCCGCCGCCTCGCTGTCGGAGATCCTGCTGCCGCTGGATGGCGTGGGCGAGCTGCAACTGCTGCTGCCCACGCTGGCCCGGCTCAGCCGGGGCGCGCGCCCGCTGGTGCTGGTGGCGCCGCCGTATGCGCCCTGCGTGGCCGGCTGGCGCCAGCATGGCGTGGACATGCGCCGGGTCGAGATCGTCACGGCGACGGCGCGCGAGGTGCTGTGGGCGACCGAACAATGCCTGCGTTCGGGCAGTTGCGCGGCGGTGCTGGCATGGCCGCTGCAGGCGGATGACCGTGCGCTGCGCCGGCTGCAGGTGGCGGCCGACAGCGGCCGCGCGCTGGCGTTCGCGTTTCGCGATCGCCGGCAGCTGGCCCATGCCTCGCCGGCCGCGCTGCGGCTGGAGCTGGAAGCCGCGCCGCGCGCCCGCGTCTGGGTGCGCAAATGCCGCGGCGGCGCCGTGCCGGCGCAGCCGGTGCCGCTCGCCCTCGCCGCCCTGCATTGATGGCCGGCGCTCATGTTGTGGGCCTGTGTATTGCTGCCGCAACTGGCGCTGGATGGAGTCCTCCGGCGGCGGCCCACGGCCGGTCCGCTGGTGCTGGTGGCCGGCGCGGCGCCGGCGCGCAGCATCGTCGCGGTCAACGCCGCCGCGCGTGAGGCCGGCCTGCGCGTCGGCCAGCGGCTGACCGCCGCACAGGCCTTGCTGGCCCGCTTCGAGGCCTTGCCGTACGAACCCGAGGCGGTGGATCGCTGGCAGCAGTTTCTTGCCGCGGTGGCCTACCGCTACAGCGCCGAGGTAAGCCTGCTGCCGCATGCGATCGTGCTGGAGGTGGGCCGCAGCATGGGCCTGTTCGGCCCGTGGCCGCGGCTGGAAAGCCTGCTGCGCGCCGATTTCGCCGCGCTGGGCTTTCGCCACCGCATCAGCGTGGCGCCCACCGCGCATGCGGCCTGGGTGCTGGCCGGCGTGGCCGACGGCCAAGCGGTGCTGGCGCCGCAGGCGCTGGGCCGCGCGCTGCAGCACGTGCCGCTGCACAAGAGCCGCCTGCCCGCCGCGGCGGCCGCCGCCTTGCCGGGCATGGGCATCCGCCGCCTGGGCCAGTTGCTGTCGATGCCGCGCGATGGCCTGCGCCGGCGCTTCGGCGGCGAGCTGCTGCTGGCGCTGGATCGCCTGACCGGCGAGGCGCCGGCCGGGCTGGACGCGTTTCGTCCGCCGGACCGCTTCGACCTGCGCGTCGAGTTGTCGCACGAGGTCGAGAACATCGCCGCGCTGGTGTTTCCGCTGCGCCGCATGACCGCCGACCTGGCTGCCTACCTGGCCGGTCGCGACGGCGGCGTGCAGCGCTTCCTGCTGCGGCTGGAGCATCGCGACGGCGTCACCGACGTGGCGGTCGGCCTGCTGGCGCCGGAGCGCGACGCCGGCCTGCTGTTCGAGCTGGCGCGCGGACGGCTGGAACAAGTGCGACTGCCCGCGCCGGTACTTTCCCTGCGCCTGCTGGCGCGCGAGCTGCCGCCGTTCGTGCCGGCCGGTCGCGACCTGTTCGACGAGCGCCCGGCCAATGCCTTGCCGATCGAGCAACTGCGCGAGCGCCTGCGTGCGCGCCTCGGCGACCGCGCCGTGCATCAACTGGGCAGCACCAGCGACCCGCGGCCGGAGCGGGCGCAGCGCATCGCGGCGCGCGACGAGGGCGAGCAGGAGCCGTCGCCACGGCCGACCTGGCTGCTGGATCGGCCGATTCCGCTGCGCGGGCCGGCGCCGCGCATCCTGGCCGGCCCCGAGCGGCTGGAGACCGGCTGGTGGGACGGTGGCCAGGTGTGCCGCGACTACTACGTGGTCGAGACCGCGCAGGGCCAGCGCGCGTGGGTGTTCTGCGCGCCGGGCGAGCAGTCCGGCTGGATGCTGCAGGGCTGGTTCGCATGAACGCCTATGCCGAGCTGCATTGCCTGTCGGCATTCTCGTTCGGCCGTGGCGCCTCGCATGCGCGCGAGTTGTTCGCGCGGGCGAAAGCCTGTGGCTACAGCGCGCTGGCGATTACCGACGAATGTTCGCTGGCCGGCATCGTGCGGGCGCTGGAAGCCTCGCGCGATACCGGCGTGAAACTGGTCGTGGGCGCCGAATTCCAGCTGCAGGACGGCCCGAAACTGGTGCTGCTGTGCGAGGACCGCGCCGGCTACACCGCGCTGTGCGGGCTGATCACCCGCGGCCGGCGCGCCGCGGCCAAGGGCACGTACCGGCTGCACCGCGCCGACCTGGCCGACGGCCTGCCGGGCACGTTCGCCTTGTGGTTGCCGGGGAGCCCGCCCGACCCCGCGCACGGGCGCTGGCTGCGCGCCACCTTCGGCGCGCGCGCATGGCTGGCGGTGGAATTGCACCACGGTGCCGACGATGCGCGGCGACTGCGCGAGCTGGCGATACTGGCCGCCAGCCTGGAGCTGCGCCTGGTCGCCGCCGGCGACGTGCACATGCACGTGCGTCGGCGGCTGGCGCTGCAGAACACCTTGACCGCGATCCGCCATCGGCTGCCGGTCGCCGAGGCCGGCGCGCTGATGTTCCGCAATGGCGAGCGCCACCTGCGCCGGCGCGAGGCGCTGGCGGCGATCTATCCCGCCGCCCTGCTGCAGGAGAGCGTGGCGATCGCCGCGCGCTGCCGTTTCAGTCTCGACCAGCTGGAGTATCGCTACCCCAACGAGCTGGTGCCGGCCGGCCACAGCGCGATCAGCTGGCTGCGCCGGCTCACCGGGGAGGGCATGCGCTGGCGCTGGCCGGACGGGCCGCCGGAAAAGGTGCGCGTGCAGATCGAGCACGAGCTCGGCCTGATCGAGGAGCTGCGCTACGAGTCGTACTTCCTCACCGTGCACGACATCGTGCGCTATGCGCGCAGCCAGCAGATCCTCTGCCAGGGTCGCGGCTCGGCCGCCAATTCCGCGGTGTGCTTCGCGCTCGGCATCACCGAGGTCGACCCGGCGCGGATGAACCTGCTGGTCGAGCGCTTCATCAGCAAGGAGCGCAACGAGCCGCCCGACATCGACGTGGATTTCGAGCACGAGCGGCGCGAGCAGGTGATCCAGTACATCTACGCCAAGTACGGTCGCGAACGCGCCGCGCTGGCGGCCACGGTGATCTGCTATCGCGGCAGGAGCGCGGTGCGCGACGTGGCCACGGCGTTGGGCCTGCCGCCGGACCAGGTCGAACAGCTGAGCACGATCTTCGCCTGGTGGGACGGCGTGGGCTCGCTGGATGCGGCCCTGCGCGAACGTGGCTTCGATCCGGCCAGCGCCGTGCTGCGGCGGCTGCAGCAGCTCACCGCCGAGCTGCTCGACATGCCGCGGCACCTGTCGCAGCACGTCGGCGGTTTCGTGATCAGCGATGCGCCGCTGGGCGAGCTGGTGCCGGTGGAGAACGCGGCGATGCCCGGGCGCACCGTGATCCAGTGGGACAAGGACGACCTGGACACGATGAAGCTGCTCAAGGTCGATTGCCTGGCGCTGGGCATGCTCAGCTGCGTGCGTCGGTGCCTGGACCTGCTGCGCGCGCATCGCGGCCGCGACTACACGATGGCCACGCTGCCGGCCGAGGATCCGGCCACCTACCGGATGATCCAGAACGCCGACACCATCGGCGTGTTCCAGATCGAGAGCCGCGCGCAGATGGCGATGCTGCCGCGGCACCGGCCGGCGGATTTCTACGACCTGGTGATCCAGGTGGCGATCGTGCGGCCCGGGCCGATCCAGGGCGACATGGTGCATCCCTACCTGCGCCGGCGGCGTGGCGAGGAGGCGGTGGATTATCCGTCGGAGGATCTCAAGGCCGTGTTCGAACGTACCCTGGGCGTGCCGCTGTTCCAGGAACAGGTGATGAAGCTGGCGATCGTGGCGGCCGGCTACACGCCCGGCGAGGCCGACCAGTTGCGGCGGGCGATGGCGGCGTGGAAGCGCCATGGCGGCATGGAGAAGCATCGCGAGCGGATCATGTGCGGCATGCTCGAGCGCGGTTACAGCGCCGAGTTCGCGGCGCGGCTGTTCGAGCAGATCAAGGGCTTCGGCAGCTACGGTTTTCCGGAAAGCCATGCCGCGAGCTTCGCCGGAATCGTCTACGCCAGCTGCTGGCTGAAATGCCACGAGCCGGCCGCGTTCGCCTGCGCCCTGCTGAATGCCCAGCCGATGGGTTTCTACGGGCCCAGCCAGATCGTGCAGGACGCGCAGCGCCACGGCATCGCGGTGCGTCCGGTGGACGTGCGCCACAGCGACTGGGACTGCACGCTGGAGCACGACCCGCGCGGTCGCGGCCAGCCGGCGCTGCGGCTGGGCCTGCGCCAGGTGCGCGGCTTTCGCCAGGACGTGGCCGCGCGGCTTTCGTCGGCGCGGGCGGCGCACGCGTTCACCGACCTGGTCGACCTGTGCACGCGCACCGGCATCGAGCGGCGCCAGCAGGAGCTGCTGGCCGAGGCGGGCGCGTTGCGCGGGCTGGCCGGTCATCGCCATCGGGCGAAGTGGGCGGTGGCCGGGGTCGAGCCGCAGCTGCCGCTGTTCGGTCGCGCCAGCCCGGCCGAGCAGGCGGTCGTGCTGCCCTCGCCCTCGACCGCGGAAAACCTGCGGGCCGACTACGCGCGCACCGGCCTCAGCCTGGGGCCGCATCCGCTGAAGCTGATCCGCCCGCGGCTGCGTGCGGCGCGCTATGCCGATTCACGCAGCCTGCGCAGCCAGCCGCACCAGAGCCAGGTGCGCGCGGCCGGCCTGGTCACCCAGCGGCAGCAGCCGCAAACCGCCAGCGGGGTCACCTTCATCACCATGGAGGACGAGCACGGCTTCATCAACGTGGTGGTCTGGCGCCATGTCGCCGAGCGCCAGCGGCGCGCGTATCTGGAGGCCAGCCTGCTCGGCGTGGAAGGGCAGTGGGAAAGCGTCGACGGGGTAAGCCACCTGATCGCCGAGCGGCTCGCCGACATGAGTGCGCTGCTGGGCGCGCTGGACAGCCGCTCGCGCGATTTTCACTGAGCCGGCGCGCCCGGCACGGCGCTGCTAGGCTGGTGACGGTTTTCATTCGCCTGGGGGCTTCATGGGCATATCCGCATTGACGAGCCTGGCCACCGACCTGGGGATGCTCGGTTCGTTCGTGGCGTTCGTGGTGGCGGCCCTGCTCGCGGCGCTGCTGCTGTGCCTGGTTTTCCGCGTGGTGGTCGGTTACCTGCCGTCCTACCTGCATGCGATCGCCGTCGCGCTGCTGAGCCTGGCGGTGGCCGCCGCCACCGTCATCGTCGCCGGCCTGATCCTGCCGTCGGCTCCGGCCGGCTGGCTGGCCTGGGGCGCCGCCCTGCTGGCCGGCACCGGTTGGGTCGACTACCAGTTGCTGGCCAGCGACGGGCGGCGCATCGGCTACCGCAAGGCGTTGCTGGTGCAGCTGATCTTTCTCGGGATCTGCCTGCTGGCGTGGATGAGCTTCGCCGCGAGCACGGCGGCGATCTCGACGGTCTGAACGCCGGCGGCGCTGCGGCGGGCGAGCGTCAGACCAGGCTGGTGGCCACGCCGAAGCCGATCGCCATGATCATCGCGATCGCCATGCAGGCGCTGCCGGGGCGGATGCGGCGGGCGTCGATGCGCGGCACCAGGCGCCAGAACAACACCACGCCGAACAGCATGTCCAGCACCAGCAACCAGCGCAGCAGGCCCGAACCGAGCAGGGCGCCGTAGGGTGGGTGCAGGTGACCCTCCCAGGCCGCCGCGCCGATCACCAGCAGCATGCCGAGCATCGCCCACAGCAGGCTGGCGAGGTAGACGCGGTTGAACACCACCGCGCAACGCTCGGTCCAGCGCAGCACCGACCAGCCGATCAGGGCAAACACCAGCGCCGCCATGCTGCTGTACAGCACCCACCAGAGCAGGCTGCTGATCACGGTGAGCAGGGTGGTCATGGGATCTGCTTCAGCCCGAGCCGGCGCAGCAGCTTGGCCATCAGCCAGGCCGGGCCGATCAGCAGGTAGGACAGGTCGGTGAAAAAGCTGGGCCGTCGCCCCTCGAAGCGGTGGCCGATGAACTGGCCGATCCAGGCGACCACGAACACGCCGATCGCCAGGTCGCGCAGCGCGGCCGGCCCGAGCAGGCCGGACAGCAGGTTGGTGAGCAGGCCGAGCAGGGCGAACGCGACCAGCAGGGCGGCGGCGAGCGGCCGCGAATGCTTCCAGTACCAGTAGAACGCCAGCACCATCGCCGCCACCGCCCAGGCGCCGGGGCGCAGAAACGCCGCCGGCACCGGGATCGTCCACAGCAGGGCGAGCACGCTCCATACGATCGGCGGCACGCACCACCAGTGCAGGATCTGGTTGGTCCGGTTGCGGTGGTCGTTGCCGTAGCTGTCGAGCCAGTCCTGCATGCTGCGCATGGCCGTTCTCCCGTGGAAACTCAGTCGAGCCGGATGCCGGCCAGGCGCTGCAGGGCCTCGGTGTACTTGGCGGCGGTGCGGGCGATCACCTGGTCCGGAATCGACGGGCCGGGCGGCGTCTTGTCCCATCCCTGCGTCTCCAGCCAGTCGCGCACGAACTGCTTGTCGTAGCTGGGCGGGCTGATGCCGACCCGGTATTCCTCGGCCGGCCAGAAGCGTGACGAGTCCGGGGTCAGCATCTCGTCCATCACGTACAGCTTGCCGCTGGCATCGGTGCCGAACTCGAACTTGGTGTCGGCGATGATGATGCCGTGCCCGGCCGCGTAGGCGGCGGCCCAGCGGTAGATCGCCAGCGTCGCCTCGCGCACCTGGTTGGCCAGCTCGGCGCCGACCGCGGCGACGACGCTGTCGAAGCTGACGTTCTCGTCATGGTCGCCCACGGC
>JAGWIC010000110.1 GCA_028866435.1 Lysobacteraceae bacterium
GGCCAGTACAGCAGGTCGCCCGCGCCGAGGCTGAGGCCGCTGCGGTGCGCCAGCAGGTCGCGCACGCGCATCTCGTGCGTGACGTAGGGATCGCTCATGCGGAACCCGGGCAGGTAGTCGATCACCCGCGCGTCCATGTCCAGCTTGCCTTGGTCGGCCAGCATCTGCAGCGCTGCGGCGGTGAACGCCTTGGTGTTGGAGGCGATCGCGAACAGCGTGTGCGCATCGACCTTCGCCGGCTGGCCGATCTCGCGCACGCCGAAGCCCTGCGCCAGCACCACCTTGCCGTCCTTGACGATGGCCACCGCGATGCCCGGCACGTCGAAGGTCCTGCGCGCGCTGTCGACGTAGGCAGCGAAGTCCTGCAGCTGGGCGGGCAGCAACGGTCGCACGGTGTCATGGCTCGACACCGGCGGCGGCAGCGACGCGGGCGTCTGCGCCGACGCGCCGCCGGCCATCGCCAGCAACGCACAACAACCTGCCAGGGCCGCAGCCCGCAGACGGGGAGGGAAGAATCGCTGGGACATCGCCGGCTCCGCAGTGGACAGTCCCGCCACTATCGCGGCAAACCGGCCGCGAGGCCAGCGCACGGGCTCGCGTTCAGCGTATCGCTCTCAACGCGCGCCGCCGCAGGCCTGATCATCGGCACCCGCGCGCCGTGACCCCACGCGCGCCCGAATCGAGCGAACCCGATGGTTTCTGCGGTTGAATGGATCGGCGGACACGCCGTGATGCTGTGGCTGTCGCTGATCCTGGCCGGAGTCCTGGGCGCGGACCTCGCCTGGCAGCGCTGGCGGCACGGGCTGGACGAGGGACGCCCACCCCCCGCGCTGCGGCGACATGCCGCGAAGTGGCTGATGCTGTGCGCGCTGATGCTCTTCGCCGGCCTCGTCATCGCCGTGCGTGTCACGCGGACCGGCTGGCTGCCTCACTTCGACATGGCGCTGGCGCAAAGCCTGCACGATCACGTGCCGCGGCCGGCGCTGCACCTGATCGCCTCGCTTACTTGCCTGGGCGGCGTCGGCGTCGTCGCGCCCGCTGCGATCCTGGTTCTGCTTGGCCTGCTGCGGCGCCGCCAATGGTGGCCAGGCATGGCCTGGGCGCTCGCGCTGGGCGGGGTGATGCCGATCAATGGCGGCCTGAAGCAACTGTTTCGGCGCGTGCGCCCACTGCACGGCCACGGCTTCGTCACCGAGCCGGGCTGGAGTTTCCCCAGCGGCCACGCCTTCGGCGCGGTCGTGTTCTACGGCATGCTGGCCTATCTGCTGCTGCGCCTGCTGCCGCCGCGCTTTCACCGCGGCGCGATCGCGACGGCAGCGGTGATGATCGGCATGCTCGGCGGCAGCCGCGTCCTGCTGCAGGTGCACTATTTCAGCGACGTGCTGGCTGGCTATGCCGCGGGTGCCGCGTGGCTGCTGCTGTGCATCGGCGTGGCCGAACATGGGCGCACCGATGCACGCCACATGCCACCCGCGGCGACGTCGAGGCTGTCGCCATGAACGACCTGTTCACCCCTGCCGCGCCACGACATGCGCGTATCCGGGTCGGTATCGGCGGCTGGACCTATGCGCCCTGGCGCAAGCTGTTCTATCCGGCCGGCCTGCTGCAGCGCCGCGAACTGGCGTACGCCAGCCGGCAACTGCGGGCGATCGAGATCAACGGCACCTTCTACGGCGCGCAGAAGCCGGCGACCTATGCCCGGTGGGCATCCGAGACCCCGGACGGCTTCGTGTTCTCGCTGAAGGCCCCGCGCCACATCACCGAGGGCAGGCCGTTGGCGCAGGCCGCGCGTGGCATCGAGGCCTTCGCCTACGGCGGCCTGGCGGAACTGGGCGACCGGCTTGGCCCGATCCTCTGGCAATGGCCGCCTTCGCGTCGTTTCGACGAAGACGACCTGGCGGCCTTCCTCGACCTGCTCCCGCCCGAACTGGCCGGCCGGCCGCTGCGTCACGTGCTGGAGGTGCGGCACCCCAGCTTCGCCTGCGCGCGCTATGTGGAGCGGGTCCGCGCCGCCGGTGTGCCGACCGTGTTCACCGACTCGCCGGACTACCCGTCGCTGGCCGATCTCAGCGGCGACTTCGGTTATGCGCGCCTGATGCGCAGCGCCGACGCGCTCGAAACCGGTTACCCCGACGAGGCGCTGGCGCACTGGGGCGCATGCGCGGAACAGTGGGCGGCAGGCGCCGACGTGGCCGGGCTGCCCCATGTCGGCGCGGCGCTGGCCAAGGGCCCGCCGCGCGACGTGTTCGTGTTCTTCATCGGCAGCGCCAAGCACCGCAATCCGGCCGCCGCCATGGCGTTGCAGGCGCGCGTCGACGCCGCGCCCGGTTTGTAACGGGACAGGCGGGCGGTAAGCTTTGCCCCTGCCCCTCTCCGGCGAACCGGCATGCGCAAGCTCAATCCCGTCCTCCTGCTAGCGGCGCTGGTGTTCGCGCTGGTGCTGTGGCAGCGGCACCTTCCGACCTCGCCGCCGGGCCAGCCCGGCACGGGAAACGCCCCCGGTTCCACGCAGCTCACAGGCGATGCCGCGAGCAACGCCGGCCTGCCGGCTTTTCTGCCAGCGGAGGCACGCGACACCATCGACCGGATCATGCGCGACGGGCCGTTCGAGCACCGCCAGGACGGCGTGGTATTCGGCAACTATGAAGGCCTGTTGCCGGCGCGGCCACGCGGCTATTACCACGAGTACACGGTCGATACGCCCGGCGCGCGCAGCCGTGGCGCCCGCCGCATCATTACCGGCGGCACGCCGCCGACGGTGTTTTACTACACCGGCGATCACTACCGCAGCTTCCGCCCGTTCCAGGTGCGCCCGTGAAGGCACGCGGCGTCGAGCTGGACCTCACCCGACCACTCAACAGCGGCGTCTACTTCGTCGCTGGCTCCGACCTGGCGCGGCTGGCCGCCAGGGCGGCCCGCGACGCGCTGGTGGCGCGCCGCATCGACCTGGCCGGTTGCCACGACAAGAACCAGCTGCTGCAGCGCCTGGCCACATCGCTGCCCTTGCCCGCCACCTTCGGCCACAACTGGGACGCGCTGGCCGACTGCCTGCGCGACCTGGGCTGGTTGCCGGGCTGGGGCCACGTGCTGCTGTTCGAGCATTGCGACGAGCTGCGGCGGTCGGCCGGGGCGGACTTCGACATCCTGCTCGGCATCCTCGACGACGCGGCCACCTTCGGCCTCGACCACGACCGGCCATGGTTCGCGTTTCTCGCCCTGCCCGACGACGGCGGCCACGATGCACCCACTTCACCCTGAAAGCGTGTCAGGCTCGCCCCCTCGCGCCCCGCCGATGCCTCCCGGATAACCATGCAAACCCTCGACTTCGAACTGGAAGGCCCGTACATCGAACTGAACATGCTGCTGAAGGTGAGCGGCCTGTGCGACAGCGGTGGCGCCGGCAAGGCCATCGTCGCCAGCGGTGCGGTGCAGGTCGACGGCGTCACCGAACTGCGCAAGACCTGCAAGATCCGCGCGGGCCAGGTGGTGACGATCGACGATATCGAGATCCACGTGCAGCCGGACGCGCGCTGAACGGACCCGCCGCGGCCATCGCCGGCCGACACCGCAGGTAACCGCCGGGGCTGCGCCGGCGAAAGACAGTCTGCAAGCGAGCCGGCGCGACGCAGGCGGCATGGCCGCATCCGTTGTGTCGCCCGGCACGCATCGTCCCCACCGCCAGCGAGGCCCGCCATGATTCGTCGATCCGCCATCACCCCCCTGCTCCTGGCCGTGACCGTGCTGCTGGGCGGACTGGCCGCCTGCCGCCCGGTGGCGGCAACCGGCGAGGCGGTGCGGCTGCCGGCGCCCGCGCTGGACGCCACCGCGGCGACCTCGCCGCGGGAGGAGACCGCCGTGCTCGCCGGCGGCTGCTTCTGGGGCGTTGCGGCGGTGTTCGAGCACGTCAAAGGCGTGCAGCAGGTCACCGCCGGCTACTCCGGCGGCGCCGCCGACACCGCGCACTACGACATGGTCAGCGACGGCGACACCGGCCACGCCGAATCGGTGCGGGTGCGGTTCGATCCGTCGAAGATAAGCTACGGCCAGTTGCTGCAGGTGTTCTTCTCGGTGGCCTTGAACCCGACCGAACTCGACCGGCAGGGACCGGACAGCGGCAGCCAGTACCGCTCGGTGATCTTCTACAACAGCGGCCAGCAGCAAAAGATCGCCGACGCCTACATCGCCCAGCTCGGCAGCGCCAAGGTGTTTTCCGCGCCGATCGTTACCCAGGTGGTGCCGTTGAAGGCGTTCTACCCGGCCGAGGACTACCACCAGCACTACTTCCGGCTGCATCCGGACAATCCCTACATCGTCATCAACGATGCACCGAAGGTGGCGCACCTGCGCGAGCTGTTCCCCGCGCGGTACCGGGACGACCGCAACTTCGTCGATGTCCGCCTGCACTGAGCACGGCCCCGCGCGCCGTCCGTACCGGCTTGCGTGAGGCGGCACGGCCCCCATCTATGGGGCTTCGCGCCCTGCCGCGCGTCACCACGGATATCGCCCCCAACGTGCCGCCTCACGCCCCCCTGCCGACCGCACCGGCCAGTGACCTCACCCGCAGCTTCCTGGGGGTATTCCGTTTCAGCGGCCGCGCGCTCGGACTGGTCTGGAGCACCAGCCGCGCGCTGACGGTCGCCCTGGCCCTGCTCACCCTGCTCGCCGGCCTGCTGCCCGCGGGCGTGGCCTTCGTCGGCGCGCACATCGTCGACGCAGTGGTCTCCGCCAGCCGCGGGTGGTCGGCCCACGGCGAGGCGCCGCTGCGCCCGGTATTCCAGTGGGTGCTGCTGGAAGGCTTGCTGGTGGCGGCGCTGGCCGGCGCGCAACGCGGGCTTTCCTTGTGCCAGTCGCTGCTGCGGGCGCAGCTGGGGCAGCGGGTCAACGTGATGATCCTGGAGAAGGCGCTGACCCTGGAGCTGGCGCACTTCGAGGACTCGGAGTTCTACGACAAGCTCACCCGCGCCCGCCGCGAGGCCTCCAGCCGTCCGCTGTCGCTGGTCACGCGCACCTTCGGCCTGCTGCAGAACGCGATCTCGCTGGTCAGCTATGGCAGCCTGCTGTTCCGCTTCTCGCCCTGGGCGGTGGCCGTTCTGCTGCTGGCCGGGCTGCCTTCATTTTTTGCCGAGACGAAGTTTTCCGGCGACGCGTTCCGGCTGTTCCGCTGGCGCTCGCCCGAGACGCGCATGCAGCTCTACCTGGAAACCGTGCTGGCCCGCGAAGACCACGCCAAGGAGGTGAAACTCTACGGCCTGGGCCCGCTGCTGCTGGATCGCTACCGGGACATCTTCAACCAGCTCTACCGCGACGACCGCGACCTCACCGTCCGCCGCGACAGCTGGGGTTTCGGCCTCGGCCTGCTCGGCACCGTCACCCTGTACGGCGCGTATGCGTGGATCGCCATGAGTACCGTCGTCGCCCGCATCACCCTCGGCCAGATGACGATGTACCTGATGCTGTTCCGCCAGGGTCAGTCCGCGGTGGCGGCGATGCTCTCGGCCATCGGCGGCATGTACGAGGACAATCTCTATCTGTCCACCCTGTACGAATACCTGGAAACCCCGGTGCCGCCGGCGACCGGCCGCGCGCGGCAGGGCGCGCATCCCGGCGACGGCATCCGCTTCGAGCAGGTCGGATTCAGCTATCCCGGCGCAGGCGAACCGGCGCTGCGCGACATCGACCTGCACATCCGCCCCGGCCAGTCACTGGCCCTGGTCGGCCAGAACGGTTCGGGCAAGACCACCCTGATCAAGCTGCTGACACGGCTGTACGCGCCCGACAGCGGCCGCATCCTGCTCGACGGCACCGACTTGCGCGAGTGGGACGAAGCCGTGCTGCTGCAGCGCATCGGGGTGATCTTCCAGGACTTCGCCCGCTACCAGATGCGGGTGGGCGAGAATGTCGGCGTCGGCGATGTCCGTCACTTCGAAGATGCCGCGCGCTGGCGCGAAGCCAGCGACAAGGGCATGGCCAGCGAGTTCATCGACAGCCTGCCGGCCGGCTTCGATACCCAGCTCGGCAAGTGGTTCCGCGAGGGGCGCGAGCTGTCCGGCGGGCAGTGGCAGAAGATCGCCCTGGCGCGCGCCTTCATGCGCGCGCA